>JAWKKE010000008.1 GCA_041393415.1 Thermoleophilia bacterium
TTCGTCGGTCACCTGGGTGCCGCCGCTGATGAGGAGGAGCTTGTCGCGTACGCCCTTCTCCTCGGCCAGGTCGGCGAGCTTCTCCATGTTCACGCGGTGGATCTCGTTGTGGGTGATGATGGTGCTGATCAAGATCGCTTGGGCAGCGTGTTCGATGGCTGCGTCCAAGACCTTCTCGACCGGGACCGAGGTGCCCAGGTAGACGTGCTCGATGCCCCAGGTCTCGATGCCGCCGTGCTTGATGTCGAGGATCTCGAAGAGGCCGACGGAGTGCTCGTCGTTGCCGACGGTGGCCGCGACGACTTTGAGGGGGTGCTCGGCGACGAAGGCGCGGAGCTCGTCGTCGCTCAGAGGTGCTTGCACCTCGGGGATGACGAGCGAAGCGGGGTCGACGAGCACATCCAGACGGCCCTTGAGCTCGATGAGCGTGCCCTCGGCCGGGTGCATCACCTGCTTGTGGATGACCTCGCACGCCTGCAGGTTCATCGCCCGGCCGAGTTCCAGCGCCGCGAACTCGGCCACGCGAGCCGAGGCCGGCAGAAACATCGTCACCACGACGATGCCGTCGCCGGCCCACTGCACCTCGGGCGCAATGAGGCCACCCTCGCGCATCTCGGCCGTATGCGCCAGACGCGCGTTGACGTTGTCCTCCGGGTCGAGCTCGTCGATGAAGGGCACGAGTTCGGGGTTGCAGAGCGTGCAGCCGCCGATGAGGTCGCAGGCGCGGGCGGCGGGCGCGTCGGCGGAGCCGGCCGCGCCCGACTCGCCCGCCGCCTCCCCGAACCCCTCCGGCAAGTGATTCACCCCGAAGTGATGACACACCGGCGCCAGGTAGTCGGCGGCGCGCTCGACCACAGTGCCGGCCGCGACGCCGCCGTCGGCACGGCGCGCGATGCCGTCGTCGCGCGTCTCCGGGTACTCGCCGGAGTCGACGAAGTAGGCCTGCTCGACGGCGGCGAAGTACCCTCCCGCACGCTGCATCCCCTCGAGGAAGAGCACGGCGCGCTCCTTGATCTCGCGCACGCGCTCGCGCAGTTCCGGCGCCTCGCGGTCGACCTTGACGATCTCGCGCAACCCATCCAGCCCCACCAGGGTCTGCTTGGCGGTGTCCACGGCGGCGACGTTGAAGTAGTGCCAGGGCACGTTGCGACCCTCGTCGGGGGTGATCGTGCTCTGGATGTCGGCGCTCGTGAGACGGCTGATCAGGAGGTTCATCGTGTGCGACACGGTCGCCTCGCGCGCCTCCGACTCCATGTAGCGGGTGTTCTGCTGAGCACGCATCTTGTACTCGCCGAAGAGATCGCGGAGCGCTATGGCGTACGGCAGGTCGAGACGCAGACAGGGCGCCGGCGAGGCGTCCGGCGGCACCGTGCTCAGGCAGATGCTCTCCTTGGGCATGCCGACGGCCACCGAGAAGGCGGTGTTGATGGCGTGCTGCACGAGGAGCTCGGGCATCACCTTCCAGGCCTCCCGAGCGGTGGCGTTGGCGTTGTGGGCGCCGTCGATCTGGGCCATGCGGCCGCTGGCCATGATGCGCTTGGCCACAGCCGCGTCGGTGAAGCTGCGCACCATGTTGATGTTGCGGTAGAGGACGTTGTACTGCGGGTCCTGATGGGCGCCGTTAACGCCCTCCTCGGCGAACATCACGGCGATCTCGGGGCCGGCGACACCACTCACGTAGGAGTGGAAGTTGATGGGCCGGCCCACCTCGTCTTCGATCAAATCGAGCGCCTTGCGCGTAGCGCGCGCCTGTTTGCGCGTGATGGGCACGCCGCCGACGCCTTCGGGCGTGCCCTCCAGCAGCCCGTCCATGTGGCTCTGGCCGGCGGTGCGGATGACCATCATGTGGTCGGCGCCGTGCCAGGCGGCCATGCGCATGCGGCGCACGTCGTCCTCAAAGCGGCCGGAGGCGATCTCGGTGGTCACGACGCAGTCGGGCTGCGGATCGATGCCGCCGAAGGAGCGCGCGGCCGGCAGGGGTACGCCGCAGGTGAGCCCCTGCGATGTCTCCTTGTAGGTGAAGTCGCCGAGGTGCTGGTCGGGCACCGGCGTGCGCCAGGTCCAGCCGCGGCGGCGCGGACGGTAGTGCTCGAGGTCGGAGAGAACGGCGGCGAGATCGAGCTTCTCGGAGGGATCGAGGGGCGGCAGGGCAGCGGATGCGGCTCCCGCCGGCGCAGCGGGTGCGGGCGCCGCGGCAGTTGCGGGCGCCTCGACGGACGCGGGCACCTGGGAGGGCGCGGCGCTGGGCGGCGGCGCGACGGAGGCGGCGAGCGGCGTAGCCGGCGAGCCGCCCCAGCGCGCCGCGACGGTGTCCCAACCCTCGCCGGCGGCCAGGCGCTTGGCCGCCGCGACCACGGGCACTCCCCACTCCGCGGCGCAGGACAGCACGACGTGCCCGGCGCCGTGGCCGAGCAGGCCGCGGCGGTCGCACTCGGCCGCCACCGCGGCGCAAACCAGGGAGTCGCAGCCCATGCGCATCAGCACCGAGCGTTCGACAGACGGCGAGGTGTGCGTGCGCCCCAGCTCAACAAGCGGCGCCACGATCTCGCCGGCGAGCTCCCAGAAGCGCGCCTCGAGCTCGGCGTCGCTCAGCGAGACCAGGTGCAGGTGCTCCTCGAGATAGGTGTCGTCGCGCACGTTCGTGTCTCCTCTCGCGCCGCCGGCGCCGTCTTGCCTACTTCTGCTCCGTCGCGAGCTCCGCCGCCAGCCGCTCGACCATCGCGGCATCTGTGTTCGTGTCGGCGGCCAGGAACTCCACGTCGGCGTCCGTGATCGCGTAGCCCTGCGGCGCCGCCTTGAGAGCGTGACGCACGTAGCTGCGCCGCAGTTGCGCCAGATCCATCTCCTTGGCGCGAATCTGCTCCGGCCGTTCGGGGATGACGATCACCTCGCCGGGCACGTTCTCGGCGGGGTCGCCGGCGCGCACCTCCACGCCCATCTCGCGAGCGAAGTTGAGCTGCGCCCAATGATGCTTGCCGGCTCCGGTGTACTCCGTCTCCTGCACAACCACGGTCGCTTCGCGCGGCAACTCGCGGGCAAGGCTGATCGCCCCGGCAATCGCCGTGTTGCCCGCCGGGCCGCGCTCCAATCCCTCGATCTTGCTCATCGCTTCGGTGGCGTAGAACACCTCGCCCTGGCTCACGGTGAGGTAGCGATCCATGTAGCGCAGCGAACGGGCGGCGTTGCGCGGCACGTCGGCGCGGTCCGGCCAGGTGGCGAACGGCACGCCGAACCCGGTGTGGCCGGTCGTGAAGCTCTTGCGGTTGAAGTCGGTGTCGCTGGCCATGTGCAGGCCGCTCAAGTCGACCGAGACGCTGACGATTTGGGTCTCGGTCGCCCCGGCACGCTTGAGGCCGCGGGCCGTGCCGGTCGTGTTGCCGCCGCCGGCGTGCGTGATCACGCAGTGGGTCGGCGGCGCCCCGGTGAGCGCGGTCATCTCCTCGGCGATCTCGACGCCGAGCGTCTCGATGCCCGAGACGCCGAACGGTGAGTACAGCGAGGCGGCAAAGAAGCCCGTCTCGTCGAGCAGCTCGAGCATATGGGCGAAGAGCTCCGGGCCGACGCTCATCTGCACCACCTCGGCCCCGTACGCCTCGCAGACGCGGCTCTTCTCGAGGATCTCGGGCTGGCCGATGTGGCGGCCGTCGAAGGTCTCCTGAACGATGATGCACTTGAGGCCGGCACGCGCCGCCTGACTGGCGACGGCGGCGCCGTAGTTGCCCGACGTCGCCGCGACCACACCGGCGTAGCCCTTCTCTTGGGCCAAATGGATGCTGATGCTGGCCCGCCGATCCTTGAACGCTCCGGCGAGATTGGCGGCCTCGTCTTTGACGAAGATGCGCGCGCCCATGCACGGTGCGCTGATGGAGCGCACCAGCTCGGTGAGGTTGCGCAACTCGAGCAGCGGTGTGCCCCCCACGCCGGCACGCCGCTGAATCGTGGCGATCTCGGCCAGGGAGTAGCCGTGGGCCGTCATCATCGCCTCGTAGTCGAAGGCGATGGGGCTCTGCTCGAACTGACCGTAGTCCATGCCGAGCGCGCGCCGCATGATCTCGCCGCGGCGCGCGAGCACGGCCGCTACGCGGCCGCTCATCGCGCCGCCTCCTGCTCGTGCGCGGCGCGATGAGCCGCGAGCCGGGCGCGCAGGTCGCGGCCGACGTGCGTCAGCTCCGCGATCGGCGCGCCGAACGTGTGGTAGTAGCCGGGGTTCACAGCGAAGAGCCGGCCGCTGACGAGCCGGCCGCTCATCGTCTCGACGGTCAGAGCTTCGCCCACAACGGCTGCGCCCTGGGCGAAGCCCTTGACCCACACCATGAGCGGCTTGCCCGCCGTCTCCGGCGGCAGCCCTTCCGCACGCTCATCCGGTTCGAGCACGACGCGCTCGATCTCGACCCAATCGCCCGGGCGGCACCGCCGCTCCGCAGCCTCGCCGGCCTCGCCGATTGCCGTTTCCGCGTTCACACTCACGGTGTCACCTCTCTCGTCGGCGCGCACACGATCGCTGCCGTTCTCTGTGCCGTTCCCGGCCCTACGTCAGGCCACCGGCGCCCAGAAGCGCGGCAGCGGCAGATCGATCACGGTCTTCATACCCGACGGCGCGTTCTGCATCAACGGAATGTAGTTGCCTGCGCTCGCGTAGGTACCCTTGCCGCCGGGGATCTCCGGTGTGTTCGCCATATTGACGTTGGGGTCGCCGAAGATCTTGATGTAGTCACCCGTGTCTTGGCCGGCGAGCTGCGGGTGAATCTGCTGCGGGTGGATGAGGTGGATCTTGAGCTCGCCGTCGCTGTAGCCCTTGCCGACGTGGCGGCAGCCGGCGACGTCGCCGGGCGCGACCGTTACCCACTGCGTCGCGCGCTCGACCTCCGTCACGATCGGCTCGCGCGTCTCCTCGATGCGATCGATCTCCCAGCCCAGCGCCTTGGCGATCAGCATGATCGACTCCGGGAAGCCGATGTGGCCGACGATCGTGCCGTCGGCGACGCCCTTCTCGAACTCGGCCACGGTGGTGCCCACACCCTGACCCTTCATCACCGTAGGGCCGAACGGCGAGAGGTCGTTGACGCGCGACGCCTCGACGTGGTCGACGCGCAGGCAGACCGAGCTCCACATCACGATCAGGGCGTCGAGGATGAAGCCGGGGTTGATGCCGGTACCGAGGACGGTGACGTTGTGCTCCTTGGCCAAGCGATCGAACAGATCGGCGCGTTCGGGATCGCTGGCCCATGGGTAGGCGAGCTTCTCGGCGATGCAGATCACGTTGCAGCCGGCCTTGATCGCCGGGACGATCTGCGGCTCCACCTCATGCAAATTGCTCTGCGTGTTGACGCAGACCACATCCGGCCTCTGCGCGAGGACCGACTCGAAGTCGGTGGTCATGCGCACGTCGCAGGGTCGCTCGAGCAGTTCGCCGACGGTCATCCCCTCTTTGGCGGGATTGGTGACGATGACGCCGCACAGATCGATCTGATTCGGCCGGTCGAGCATGTACCGCAAGAGACCCTGACCCATCATGCCGGTGCCCCACTCCGCTACCTTGATCATGACGCTCGCCTCCTCAGCTCCGGGCTTCGGCCGCTTCAGCCGCCTGCGCTCTCCTTGCATAGAACCTATGCAAGTATAGCGTGCCGGCAGGGATGACACGAGGAGGTCTACGGCGCGGAGTGGCGCGGCGGACCAAGGGCGCGGTGACTGAGATGGCCCGCGCCCACCGAGCTCGCCGCGCTCGCAGAGCGCCGGCGCTAGCGCACCGTGAGGCTGCGGGCGCTGCTCATCGTCGCCGCGTTCGACGCATCGGCGGCGTGGTAGGCGCGCAGGCGCCAGCTCCCGCTCGCCGGCAGGCTGAGCGTGGCCGAGTAGCGCGAGACGCCGCCGCCCGCCTCACTCACCTTGGCGGCAACCGACCGGCGGAGCTTCCACGTACCGTTCTGCCGTCGGTAACAGCGCACCACGACCGGCTTGGTGCCCGGCGTATGCCGCGGCTCCAGCGTGCCGGTCACGCGGAAGCGCTGCTTAACGGCGACCCGCGCCGGCGAAGACGGCGTGCTCATGCGCACGCGCGGTTTGACCGTGCGCGCCGTGCTCGTCGCCGGCGCGAGATCGCCGGCGCCGGCGAAGACGGCACGGTAGTACGTGAGCCGCTTGGGCGCGGCGACGGTGACGTAGGAGCCGTCGTCCGCCGTCGCGACCGTCGCTGTGGCCTTCCAGCGCAGGCCGTCACGCGAGGACTGAATGAGCACCTGGCAAGCACCGAGAGGGGCGCCCTCCGGCGTCTTCAGGGTGCCCGTGATCTTCGCTGCGGCATAGGCGGACGGCGAGCGCGCCGAGAGGCTCACGATACTCGCCTGCAACGCGCGTACGGTGATGCTCGTGACCGCCGTGCGCCCCGCATCGTCAACCACAGCGAGCGTGGCATGGTACGAGCCGGGGGCGCTATACGTGTGGGTGGCGGCAACACCTTCGGCAACCTCGCCGTCACCGAAATCCCAGGCGTAGCGCACAATGTTCCCGGCCAAGTCGCTGGAGCTGCTGCCGTCGTAGACCACCGTCAGCGGCGCCACCCCGCTGCTCGGCTCGGCGATCGCCTGCGCGACCGGCAGCAGCGCCTCGCCGCTCGGATCGACGACACTCGCCGACAAGACGTAGCGGCCCAGCGAACCGTAGTCGGTGTACCCCGTGACGAGCGGGTCTCCGGAGCCCACGCCTTGCACACGCACGAAGTACACGCCGGCGGCCGGCAGGACGAGGGAGAGCGAGGCGTCGAGCGTCTGGCTCGGCTCGCTCACGGCGAGCAGGCGGCCGTCGCCGGAGAGCACTTCCAGCCGCGTGTCGAGGTCCGGACCGCGTTCCGCCGGCCGCACCGAGAACGACGCTTGGCCGGCACTCGCCGTGAGGCGGAACGCGTCGACGTCGGCGGCATCGCCGATCACCCCTTCAACGGCCAGCACGGAGCCCTCGGGCAGAACGGTGGCGGTACTGCGCGTGTTGCCGTGATCGTCGTGGCGCAGCGCCAGGCCGTGCGCCTGCATGAGGGCGAGGTCGTCCTCGGTGTTGTCGGCGTGTAGGTACTCGCCCTTGCTCCACTGCGTCAGGTTCTTGTCGTAGCCGGCGCCCATGATCGGCGCCCAGCCGGTTTCGCCGTCGCCGTGGCCGCTGTAGTAGGCGGAACCTCCGGCGACGCCGTCGTGCGCCAGCCCGAGCGTGTGGCCGACCTCGTGGGCGGCGACCTCGGCGATGTTCTTCTCGAGGTCGCCGAGCTGCTCGGGAAACACGAGCGCCGGCATGTAGGTCGCCTGCGGGTCGACGCGGTCGAAGACACCCATGTAGGCGATGCCGCCGTACTCGCCGAACTGGACCGCGAGCGGCGTGATCAGCACGCGCGCCCCGTAGCTGGCGTCGTCGACCGAGCTCCGCGCCAGCACATCCGACGACGGCTCCTGCGTGGTCACATCGATGGCGAACGGCGCGTAGTCCTCGGCGACGCGTTGCCAGACGTGCTGGATGGCGGCACGCTCGTCGTCGCCGAACGTGGCGGGATCGCCGTCGGTGTCCCACGGCGGGCAGACGAGAATCTGCGTGTGCGTGTACTCGTTCCAGGCCGAGCCGACCAGCGTGTCGCCGGTGAAGTCGAGGTAGAGGGTACGCGCCGCCCCGGGAAGGCTGTGGAGCGTGAACGTGTCGGCGAGCGGTAGCGGCGCCGTACTCTCGGCGACCGCCTCGCCGGCCGCGCCGGCCTGCTTCGCAGTCGCCGCGGCGCACGTGTAGAGCAGCCGCCCGTCGGCATCCACGGCGAGGCTACGATCGGCGCGCAGACGGTGCTCGAGATCGGCAGCGCTGAGACCGTAGGCGCGGGCCACCTGCGGCAGCCGCGCCCCGAGACGATCGATCGCCCGCGCGCCACGCTGCAGACCCGCGCGGGCCTCCGGCTGTGACGTAGCGGCCGCGGCCACCTGCGGCGCCGCGGCCCATCCCGCAACCGCGAGCAACGCCAGTGCGGCGATACGCCTCCACGCCGCGCGCCCGCGGTCGTTCTCGCGCTTCATACTGCCTCTCTCTCGCACCGGCCCAAGGGCGCGCCCAACGCCCCTCGAGACGCGCGCCTTCTCGAACGTATTGGCCGGTGCGCCGGTGACTCCTGCCGAACAACGGGTTGTGCCCACCGGCGACCCGCGATGCCGGCGCGCCGGAGTCTAGACGGCGAACGGGTACGGCGAGCGCCCGCGACGGCCAATCTCGCGCACGATGTCGGTCGCGCTGACCAAGCCTATCGGGATGTTTACACCGTAGACAACACCCGACGCCATGATCGGTCGCGCCGCCATCTCGCCGGTGATCTCGCCGTGTGCCAGAAGCACGAGCAGCGCATGGATGTGCTTGCCCGCCATGCGCGCCATCGCCTCCTCGAGCGTGCGCCAGTGTTCGATCGCCTCAATGTCTTGCGTCATGACGTCGGCGGCGATCACATCGTCGCGATCGGGGCTGCCGTAGTCCTCCGTCCACGGCTTGAGCACGTCGATCGCCGCCACCACACCCACCATCTCGCCCTCCTCGCTGGCGACGATGACGCGATGCACCTGCTTGTCGGCGATCACCCTGGCCGTCTCGCGCAGCGTCGCCGTGAGCGGCACCACGAGCACGCCGTGCGTCATGACGTCGTAGACCGTCTCGCGCGAGAGCGCCGTCTCACCGCTCGGCGCGACACCCTCCTCATAACGATCGAGTTTGGTGTAGACGCACTCAGGCGTGCCCTTGACTGTCCGGCCGATCTCGCGCACCACGTCGCTTGTGCTGAGGATGCCGACGATGTGCCCACCGGCGCGCACCAAGACGCGATGGATGTGGTGCTCGACCATCATCGCCATCGCCGCCTGCAGACTGTCGTCCACGGCGACGGTGAACAAGGGCCGCGACATGAGCGTCGCGGCCGCCACCCCGGCGCCGCCACTCTCGGCGCCACAGCGCCCGCCACAAGCGAGGATGTCGGTGCTCGAGACCACGCCCACCACGTCGCGCTGCCGGTTGGCGACCGCGACACACGAGACGTGGTTGTCGCTCATCACGCGGCAGATATCGACCGCGGAGGTGCTCTCGGGGACCATGATTACCCCGTGGTGCATCACGTCGCGAACCCTGCGATTGAGCGTCGCCTGCATGTCCCGACACCTCCCTACGCCGAGATCTGCCAGATGTAGATCGTCATCACGGCGATACTACCCAGGACGGCGAGCGCGACGGAGAACGGGATCGCCGTCTTGATGCCGTCGCCGCGCGTCTCGGCAAAGCTCACCTGGGAGATGCGCCAGGTCGCGTACAGACTGCCGAGCACGCCGAAGCCGGCGACGAAGGCGACGAGCAACCAGCCCCACACCGCCGGCGAGGCGATGATGGCGCCGGGGACGCTGCGCAGACCCGCGTCGAGCGCCCGCGCCGTCTCCAGCCCGCGCGGGTCGGTGAGCGCCCCTGGTAGATAACCGGCATGCTCGTTGAAGGTCGTGACGAGCTTCGCCGCGTGCAGGCTCAGGATGAACGGTACGAAGCCGAGGGCGTAAATACGCACATACTCGAACGGGTTGTGTGTGCGCACCAGCAGGTAGGCGAGGCTGCCGCAAATGGCGAACACCGCCAGCGGCAGAACGATGAACACCCAGAACGCCTCCCAGATGAGGTAGCCGCCGCCGCTGGCGACGGGCAGGACCGTCTCGAAGCCGAAGGCGTTGGTGAGCGCCGTGGGCACCGAGAGGAGCCAGCCGTCGACGACCTTCCACTCCTCCCCGACCTCGCCCATCACGATGCCGAGCAGGACGATCACGGCGAGGGTCCCGGCGACGGTTCGTTTGGGCGACTGCCAGAGGCCGCGCAGGTATGGCCGCGGCGAGAGGCGGACATTGCCGTTCGGGCAGTGCTTCACACAACGCATACAGAGAAGGCACGACTCCTGCTGCTCGTCGTCCATCGTGCCCATGTAGAGTTTGTTCTGGCAGTTCTTGAGGCAACTCTTGTCGCGGCAGCGCTTGCACTGGCCGAGGTCGGCGGAACGCAACTCGGTGGGAGAAACGCGGGTGTAGTTGCCGAGCACGCCGACCAGCGGACAGAAATACTTGCAGAACGAGTGCTTCTCGAACACGATTCCCACGACGGCTGCGTAGGCCATGAGCGCAATCAGGAAGATGGCCGTGTACTGGCCGAAGTGGTGTACGTCGTAGCTCACGACGGTGCTGTGCACGACGAAGATCCCCAGACCCGTAGCGATCGGCACCGTGGTGCCGTACTTCTTGAGCAGCCGCGGCACCCTCATCTTGAGGCCGAAGCGATCGAAGATGTCGGCGGTGAGGCGCAGATGGCAGATGCTGCACCAGAGGCGCGCAGCCACGAAGACCGCGACCACGAGAAACGGCCACCAGACGTTCCACACCAGGAACGAGGTGAGGTTGGTGAACTGCGTCGCCTCCGACATCGCGCCGAGGCCGAAGGCGATGAGCGCCACCATGATGGCCATGTTGCCGACGCGACCGGCGAAGAGGACCGCCGGAAGATGGCGCCGCGCGGAGCCGAGCGGCGCCAGGAGATTGATGGGAGCGCCGCCACTCAGAGGATTATGCACGTAGACGACGCTCGTCCCAGAACCGGCGACGTGCGCTGAAGGTGGGGCCGCGGACTGCTTCGCCGGCGCGGCCTCAGGCCCGGATTGCGCTTCCACGACCGTGAGCGCTGCGGGCGCCGATCCCGTGTGGGGCACACCCATCGGCGCCACTTGCCCTCTCGTCACGCCCATGACGACAGGCTCCTCCATGATCGACCCCCTCCCGAGAGCGATCTGCCTCAAACCGAGGCCTAACTAAGATGAAAAAGACTGCCTTACTCCACTAAGAGCGACCAGCGGTTCTCGGTCAGTGGCCGATCGCAACGGGTGGAAGGCAGTGCCGAGCGGCAGGCGGCAGGCACATCGCCGGAAGCAATGCAAGTATCTCGGTCGATTTACTTTGGAATTGCTACTTCGTCATTGCCCTCGCCCCAGCGGCGAACGAAACAGCCTTCCAACGCTCAACACGGAAGAGAATGGGTAAATATTCCAAGGTTATGCTGTGGTAGGGGAGCCACGCAGCCTCACGTAAGGGGGAGCCCATGAAGCCATCCATCCGCCCTGGAAGGCCCTGGCGCAGGCGTCGCGTCCTGCGGTTGAGCGTCACCGCCACCGTGCTTCTCCTGAGCACGTTCGGCGTGGCCGCCCCCGCGCTGGGTGCGGACACGTCTGGCCCCTCGCGCATCATCTTCGATCTCAACGCCACGCCTTCGTGGGTGCGCGAGTACAACGGCTCCGGCAACGAACCCGACGTAGCCGAAGACGTCGTCCTCGCGTCGCCGAGCGTCGCCTACGTCTGCGGATCCACGGGCACCGGGCCGACATCCGACGCCACGCTCATGAAGTTCGTCGACGGCGTACCCGCCTGGCCGACACCCCGCGTCTACAACAGCCCGGACAACACGTTCGACGAAGCCAAGATGCTCGCGCTGGGCCCTGGCGGAACCAGCGTGTATGCCGCCGGCATGTCGGCGCGACCCACCACGTTCAACGACGTCCTCGTCATCAAATGGAAGTCTAACGGCACACGTCAATGGGCGCGCCGCTGGGACGGATCGGGGGAGATCGACCAGCCCTTAGGCATCGCCGTCGACGCGAACGGCAACGTCTACGTGGCCGCCGCCTCGTGGTCGGGCGGCAACTACGACTGGATGCTACTCTCGTGGACGAGCTCCGGCACCTTGCGCTGGGCGAAACGCCTCAGCCTGCCCAATGGCACGATGGGCATCCCGACGGACGTCGTGCACGACGGCGGCAGCATCTACGTGAGCGGCTACACGTCATCAGGCATGATGGCCAGTCCCGAGATGCGGACCGTGCGCTACACGACCGCCGGCAAGATCAAGTGGAGCAGGAGCTACCGAGGCGCCGAGGGCGCGGTGGGGTCCGCTCTCATTCCGCGCCCGGGAGGCGGCGTCTACGTCGCCGGCGCCGCCATGTCGTCGGCCACCGGCTCCGACGGCCTCGTCATCAGCTATACCAAGAGCGGCGCGCGCGATGTGTTCACCCTCGACACGGGCCCGGGGGGTCTCACTCACCAGCGCTTCAATGATGTCGCGGTCGCGGCCAACGGCATGGTCGTCGCCGTGGGCTCGTCAACGACGGGCGCCAACGAGGATTGTCGCCAGGTTGCCTACTCGTCCGACGGCACCATCATTGGAGCCGTCACCTTCCCCGGCGCCTGGGGGACGCGTGGGAGGCCGTCGCGGCCGACGCATTCGGCAGCTATATAACCGGGGTGTATCACGTCGCCGCCGACGGGCAGCTGCATCACGCGGTCGCTCGCGGCTCGGTTCTCGGGGGGCGGTGGCGGCTTCACCAGTCTCTGGCAGCCGGCACTCGTCACGGGCAGAACCGACCAGCGATCGCCGTGTCCGGTACGACCGCTGTCGTCGTCGGCCAGTGCTCCACCAGCGTGGCCTGGGGCACGGGTCAAATCGTGCTGGGCTACACGTATTAGGCCGTCCTCGCCGAGTCGCGGACAGCAGAAGGAGAGTCCATGCAGACGTTCATCCATGCCAGATCCATGCGCCTGGCGTAGTCGGTGCGCGTACGTCGGCCTTGCAGCAGGGATCCTGCTCCTAGTCGCGCTCGGCGCTGCTCCGCAGCCATGGGGCGCGGCACAGACGACCCCGCCCGCGTCATCTTCGACTTCACCGCCACGCCGTCGTGGACGCATGAGTATCACGGCCCGGGCAATGTTCCCGACTTCGCCTTCGACGTAGTGCTCGCGTCAGTAGCGTGGCGTACGTGTGCGGTGACACCGGCTCCGACGCCGCTTCCGACGCCACGCTCATGAAGTACGTTGACGGAGCGCCGGCATGGTCCGCCGCGCGTCTACAACAGTCGGAAAACAGCTACGACGCGGTCTACTCGCTCGTCCTCGCCCCCGACAAGCAGAGCGTGTACGCCGCAGGAGCCACCGCTCGAACGGCCACTCTCAACGACGTGCTCGTCGTGAAGTGAAGTCAATGGTACGCGCCAGTGGGCGCGGCGCTGGGACAGTTCCGGCGGCGTAGACAGGCCCGCAGGAATCGACGTCGACCGCAACGGCAACGTCTACGTCGCGGCAGTCAGCATGACAGCGAGTGGCTATGATTGGTCACTCGTCTCTGGAAGAGCTCTGGAGCCTTCCGTTGGGCGAAGCAGCTCAATCTGCCGAGCGGCACCTTCGGCATACCCAGGGACATCGCCGTCGACGGCAGCAACGTCTACGTCACCGGCTTCACACAAGACGGCATGATGAGCAACCCCAGGATGCGCACCGTGCGCTACACGACCGCCGGCGCGATCAAGTGGAACAGGGCCTACAATGCCACCGAAGGCGCGTCAGCGAACGCGCTTGCTCTGCGTCCCGGCGGAGGCGTCTACGTAGCGGGCAGAGGATCTCGAGCGTCACCGGCGGTGATGGACTGGTCGTGAGCTATACCAAGAGCGGTACTCGCGATGTGTTCGCCGTCGATACCGGGCCCGGTGGCTTCACACACCAGGCTTATAACGACCTCGCGGTCATGAGCAACGGGATGATTGTGGCGGTTGGCATGTCGCAGACGGCGGCCAACCAAGACTGCCATCAGGTGGCCTATACGTCCGACGGCACCATCGCCGCGACCGCAACCTTCCCTGGGGCCTGGAACGACGAGTGGGTAGCCGTCGCGGCCGACGATTTCGGCGGCTTCTACGTCACCGGCACCTACCATGTTGCCGCTGGCAAGACGGCCATCGCCGTAGCTCGTGGCTCCGTACTCAACGGTGGCGGCGGCTTCACCAGTCTCTGGCAGCCGGCGCTTGCCACCCAGGAGAACCGGGCGAACGCCATCGCCGTCTACGGCACAACCGCCGTCGTCGTGGGGCAGTGCAGCACCAACGCGGCCTACGGGACTGATCAAATCGTACTCGGATACGTGTGGTAGCGGCGGCCGGCGACTAGGAGCCACGCGGCGATACACAGGGGGAATTCGATGGAGTCACGCGCCAAACCCACACAACACCCATCGCTGCCGTTGCGTCGACGGCTCGCCGTTGCCGGCGGCCTGCTGCTCCTGTTCACGCTCGTTGCCGCCGGCCCCGCTTGGGGGGCGCAAGGGTCCGGCCCGGCGCGCGTGATCTTCGACCCCAACGCGACGCCGTCGTGGGAGCACGCCATCCGCGGCAGCGGCACCTCAGTCGATATCGCCGCAGATGTCGTGCTCGCTCCCGGCGGCGTCGCCTACGTGGGCGGCACCATCGGCGGTGGAATGCTCAGTGATGTGTCGCTCATGAAGTACGTCGACGGTCAACCGGCATGGCCGACGGCGCGCCTCTACAACGGTCCGCAGAACGACTACGACAGCCTCGCGAAGCTCGCACTGAGCCCCAACGCCGGAGCGATCTACGGCGCCGGCTCGTCCGTCGGTGCCGGCACCACAACCGACATCCTGCTCATCAAATGGAAACCCAACGGCACACGTCAGTGGACGCGCCGTTGGGACGGATCGAGCAACCTCGACCAATCCTCAGCACTAGGCGTCGACAGCCGCGGCAATGTCTACGTCGCCGGAATCACCGTCAGCGGAATGACGCCCGAGTGGATCGTTGTGAGTTGGTCGTCGTCCGGTGCTCTCCGCTGGGCCAAGCGTCTCAGTTCCTCAACGGCAACATCGTTGATACCTGTCGATCTCGTGGTTACGGGTACCGACATCTACGTGACGGCCAACGAGTCAACGGCGGCGGGAGCGCGCATCCGCACCGTGCGCTACACGTCCAGCGGCAGTGTGAAGTGGAACCGGACCTACGCCGGACCCAGCGGCGACGGAGCCTCGGTGCGCGCGCTCGTCGCTCGGCCCGGTGGCGGAGTCTACCTCTGCGGCAAGGCCGAATCCCCGGCGACGCACATGGACGGCCTGGTCATCGGCTACACCAAAGGCGGCACGCGAGACGTCTTCGCGCTCGACACCGGGCCCGGAGGGACGACCGTGCAAGAGTTCGTCGATCTCGCCGTCACCTCAACGGGCGACGTCGTCGCCGTCGGCCTCAGTCACTCGGGCACAAACCAGGACTGCCACCACGCCGTCTACTCATCGGACGGCACGCTGCAGGGCACCGTCACAGTGCCGGGCGCCTGGCAAGACCAGTGGATCGCCGTAGCAGCCGACGACTTCGGGGGGTACTACGTGACGGGCTACTACCGCATCGCCGCGGGCAACATGGCGATAGCCGTCGCACGCGGATCGGTGATCGCCGGCGGGGGCGGGTTCACCAGTCTCTGGCACCCCACATTCGTCTCCGAGCACAACCTGCCGGTCGCGATCGCCGTGCAGGGCCTCACCGCAGTCGTGGCAGGCCGCCACTACCCCAGCGTGACGACGGGTCAGGATCAAGTCGTACTCGGCTACTCGTACTGAGATCTCGCCAGCACTGAATGCGTCTGGCAGCGGCGCCGCTCCGCGCTCCACGGGGCGGCGCCGCTGCGTCGAGCGCAGATCGACGGCGGGCCGCGGCGGCTCTGCTATGATGCGACTCCCCCCCACTGTCTGGGTCGACACATCCTGGGCGCATCTCAAAGGCGCACGCCACCGGCCACTCACCGACCTCCATGAATACTCCGCCCCCGACACAGTCTCCACGTCCAGCCGTTCGAGTGCGGCGGTCGGGTCGTCGCGCCCTGATCCTGCGCCTGATCGTCCTCGCAGTGGCGGCCGTGAGCCTCTACTACCTCTGGCCGCAGCTCATCGAAATCTTCGGCGCGCTGCCGGGACTCAGCGGCATCCGCTGGTTCTGGTTCGCGTTCATGATCGTCCTCGAGGTGGCGAGCTTCGCCTGCTATTGGGGCCTCATGCGCATCGCGCTCGACGAGCGTCGTTGGGGCATTGTCGCCTTGGCGCAACTGGCGAGCACGGCGTTCAGCAGAGTCGTGCCCGGAGGCACCGCGTCGGGCGGCGCGGTCACGTACCGCATGTTCGCCGCCGCCGGTCTGCCTCGGGGTCGTGTTGCGACTGGAGTCACCGCCACGACCCTGCTCTCCACCGCCGTACTCTTCTGCCTCCCCGTGTTCTCGCTGCCGGCGATCATCGGTGGCGCGGCAATCGACCGCACCCTTCTCCACGGTCTCGAGTTCGGGTTGGCAATCGCCGCCCTCATCGTCGCCGGCGGCACGATCGCCCTCTTCACCGATCGACCGGTGGCGTGGGTGGGTCGATCGGTCGCGCGGGTACGACTGCGTCTGCGCGCCGGCGGGCGGCAGCCCGACGCCCTGGCCGCCCGTCTTCTCGAGGAGCGCGACATCATCAAGAACGCCTTGGGGTCGCGCTGGTGGCAAGCGCTACCGCTCGCCGCCGGCGGCTGGCTCTTCGACTTCGCGACGCTACTCGCGGCGCTGGCCGCACTCGGCGCACAGGTACGCCCCTCCCTGGCGCTCTTGGCCTACGTGGTCGCGGCCCTCCTCGCGGTGATCCCTCTCACTCCCGGCGGCCTCGGCTTCGTCGAGGTCGGACTCGCAGCGATGCTCGGCCTGGCCGGCGTCGGCGCCGCCGAGGCCACCACCGCGGTGCTCGCGTACCGGCTCGTCTCCTTCTGGATGCCGATCCCGACGGGTCTCATCGCCACCCTCGTCTTCCGCTGGCGATACGAGCGGCGCCCGCGTCGCGCGCACGTCCGATCCTAGATCCGCTCCCGCGAGAAGCGCTCGCGCCTACGATCGGTCGCGCCCGAGCGTCACCTTGTAGACCTCGAACCAGATCACGCCGGCGAATCCCGCAACCACCACGACGATCGCATCCCACCAATGGATGCGGCCGAAGTTGAAGGCGTTGCGCAGCGCCGGCACGCTGAGCAGCAGGATGAGCAGCACGCTGGCGAGCATCAGGATCCAGCCGAGCGCGGGGTTCCGTCGTTCGACCAGAGCACGCAGAATGCTCAGATGCCAGGAGCGATTGACGAGGATGAGGGCGAGGTTGCCGACGACGAGCGTTGCGAAGGTCATCGAGCGCACCTCGTCGTCGGCCCGCCCGCCGTGGATCCCCCAGAGGAAGACGGCAAACACGGCCACCAGCACCGAGGCGCCCTGCAAGGCGGAGAGCAGCAATTCGCGCCGCCCGAACATGGGCTGGTCGAGGCCGTGCGGTGGCCGCTCCATCGTCTTGGGATCGGCGGGTTCGGCCTGGAAGACGATCGAGCACGCGGGGTCGATGATGAGCTCGAGAAAAGCGATCTGCACCGGAAGCAGCACCAACGGCCAGTCGGCGACGAACACCGGGATGAGCGACATGCCGGCGATGGGCACGTGGACGGCGACGATATACGACATGGCCTTACGCAGGTTGCTGAAGATGCTGCGGCCCTGACGCACGCCATCGACGATGGACGTGAACTGATCGTCGGTGATAACGAGCGCCGCCGCTTCGCGCGCCACGTCGGTGCCGCGTGCGCCCATGGCGATGCCGATGTCGGCGGCGCGCAGGGCAGGCGCGTCGTTGACGCCGTCGCCGGTCATGCCGACGACCTCGCCGTTGGCTTTGAGCGCACGAATGATACGCAGCTTCTGCTCCGGCACCATGCGCGCGAACACACTTACGGTGCCGATGCGCGCCGCCAGCGCCGCATCGTCGAACTCCTCGAGCTCCGGACCGGTGAGGCAGTCTTCGGGGTTATCCAGCCCGATCTCGCGCGCTATGGCGCGCGCCGTACCCGGGTAGTCCCCGGTGATCATCACCACGCGCACGCCGGCGCGATGGCACTCCGCCACCGCCTCCGGCACGCCGTCCCGCACGGGATCGCGCAGCCCGACCAGACCGAGATACTTGAAGGTGAAGTCGTGCTGCTCCGGGGGCAGGCCGGCATTCAGGCTGAAGTCGGCGCGCGCCACACCGAGAACCCGCTGGCCGTCTTGCGTCGCAGCCTCCACCTCACGTGTGAGCTCGGCGAGCTGCGCTGAGTTGAAGTGACAGAGATCGGCGATCGCCTCCGGAGCTCCCTTGGCGGCGATCGTATAGTGGTCGCTGACGGGCGAGCGCCAGACGTGTGAGAGCGCGAGCAGATGCTCGGAGAGCGGATACTCGCGCACCAAGTCCCAATCGGAGTGCACGTGCTCGGTGTCGGCGAGGTAGCGTTCGCCGAGCACCTTGAAGGCCGTGTCCATCGGGTCGAAGGGATCGATGGGCGAGGCCAGCACGGCGAACTCGGCGATCTCGTGAAAACGCTCCGGAAGCCGCGCCTCGCCGACCGCGTACGTCTCGCCGGCAACAATGAGC
Source organism: Thermoleophilia bacterium (assembly GCA_041393415.1). Classification (GTDB taxonomy): domain Bacteria; phylum Actinomycetota; class Thermoleophilia; order UBA2241; family UBA2241; genus CAIXSE01. Next base: position 18,307 of record JAWKKE010000008.1, read on the forward strand.
GAACACACCCGCATGCGATTTACCGTCAACGTGCCCGTCTTGTCGACACAGAGAACGGTCGCGGAACCGAGAGACTCGAGCACCGGCACCCGTCGCGAGAGGACGTTCTTCTGCGAGAGTCGCCACGCACCAAGGGCGAGGAAGACGGCAAGGACGACGGGGAACTCCTCGGGCAGCATCGCCATCGCCGTCGCAATGCCGGGCAGCAAGCCCTCGAGCCACGCGCCACGCGTCAGGCCGTAGACCAGCACGACGAGCACCGCCGTCGCGACGCCGATCAGGGCGACCGTCTTCACGAGCCGATCGATCTCGCGTTGCAGCGGGGTACGCTCGGTCTCGATCTCCCGCAGCGAGGTGCCGATGCGACCGAGCTCGGTGCCGAGCCCGGTCTGCTTGACGATGCCTATCGCCTGGCCCTTGACGACCAGGGTCCCGGAGTACACCCAAGGCGTCGCGTCGCCCCCCGGGCGACCCATCGGTTCTTCGGCCCGCTGCAAGGTGCACTGCTTCTTACGCACCGGCACTGACTCACCGGTGAGAATCGATTCATCGACGGCGATGTTCTGGCACTGCATGAGCGCGGCGTCGGCGGGTACGCGGTCACCTTCGGCCAGAAACAGCACGTCGCCGCACACGACGTCGCGGCCGGCTATGCGCGTGCGCTGACCGTCGCGCAACACGAGAGCTCGCGGCGCCGAGAGGTCGCGCAGCGCCGAGAGCGCGTTCTCGGTCTTGTGCTCCTGGTAGATGCCGATGCCGATGACGACCATCACGAACAGCATCAGCATGAAGCCGTCGAGCGGCTCCGCGAGGAGGAAGTTGACGGCGCCGGCGCCGAGCAGCAGCAGCAGCATCGGCTCGCGCAGCACGTCCAGCGCTTGCCGCAGCAGGCTGCGTTGTTTGGCCGACGGCAGCTCGTTGGGGCCGTCGGCCGCCAGACGGCGCGCGGCCTCGGCCGACGTCAAGCCTTTGATGCCGATGTCCGCGCCGTCGCCCTGCTCCACAGCCCCTCCAGCCCCTGAAGCGCTTCGCGCCATTTTAGCGGTTCACTGACGGCTCCGGAACGGAGCGGTGCGCAACACGCGCCTACGCAGGAATGCGGCGCGGTATGCTCATTGCCGTGAGTTCGTTCATTCCCAAGGAGGTGTGCATGGATTCGATCATCCGCTCACTCGATTTCGTCGCCGTCCCCTCGCGCGACGCCGAACGCACGCGGGCGTTCTACGTCGAGACTCTGGGGCTGCGACCGGACGACAAGGCCCATTACGAGTTCTGGGTCGGGAGTACGTGCTTCGGCATCTGGGAGCCCGAGAAGCTAGGCGGCGGGCCGTTCGTGCCGCAGAAGCAGGCCCATCTCGCCCTGCACGTCGACGACGTCGCCGAGGCGCGCGCGGCGCTCGAAGAAAAGGGCATTCAGTTCCTCGGAGACACGTTCGACACCGGCGTGTGCCACATGGCCTTCTTCGCCGACCCAGACGGCAACGCCTTGATGCTGCACCACCGTTACAAGCCGCGGCCGTAATCGATTTCCGGCCGACGGGGCATACTCGTAGCATGCGACGCCTCACCAGAGCCGAGTTCCTGCGCGCCGGCGCCGTGAGCGGCGCGGTAGCGCTCTCCGGCGCCGGCGCGGTCACGTTCGCCGCCTGCGGCGGTTCCTCCGGCGAGGCGCCGGCGGCGCGCAACGCCACGCCACAGGTAATCGCCCGGCGCAAGGACCGGCCGGCGACGCCGACGCTGGCCATCGCCAGCGGTCCGTCGCCGGCCGACAACACCGCCCGCGCGGTGGCGGCGGCGGGCGGCATGGCCGCCTACGTGCAGAGCGGCGACGTCGTCGTCGTGAAGCCGAACATGGTCACCGGGCGAGCCCCGGAGTACGCCGCGACGACCAACCCGGAGGTCGTCGCCACACTCGTGCGCTTGGCACGTGATGCCGGCGCCAAGCGCGTCCTCGTAATGGACAACCCCACTTCGGACGCGCGTTCCGCCTACTCGCTGAGCGGCATCGCCGACGCCGCGGATGCCGCCGGCGCCGAGGTTCACTTCATGACCGACGCGGGCTACCGCGACTACGTCATCCCCGGCTCACTCCTCGGCACGCATCCCCTCTACAGCCCAGCCGTGGACGCCGACGTCCTCATCACGGTACCGATCGCCAAACAGCACGGCTCGGCCACGCTCACCCTCGCGGGCAAGAACCTGATGGGTATCTGCAACAAGCGCTCGCGCCTCCACACCAAGGGTCTCAGCCGTGGCATCGCCGAGCTCGCCGCGGCCTTCGTCCCCGACCTCGCCGTGATCGACGCGACGCGGATTCTCGTGCGCAATGGCCCCAACGGTGGGAACCTCGACGACGTCGTCACCAAGAACACGGTCGTCGCCTGCGCCGACTGGGTGGCGGCCGATGCCTGGGTTACGAGGCTCTTCGGCCTCACTCCCCAGGATGTTCCCTACCTGACTGCGGCCGCCGACATGAACCTGGGCACCATCGACCTGCGGTCACAACCCATCAAGCACGTCTGAGCATGCCGGCCAACCCGAGGCACGCCACCACCTCCAACGCCTCGCGCGACCGCTGGCGGCGCCTGCGCCGAGTCCGTCGTCTGGTGCAGATCGTCGCTTTCCTGCTGTTCGTCGTTCTGCTCGTCCTCACGCAGCAACGCAGTTCGGGGTCACCCTGGGCCGGCCTGTTCTTTCGACTCGACCCACTCGCGGGCATCAGCGCCATGCTCGCAGCGCGCGCATGGTTGCCGCTCTTCGCCCTCGGCATGATCACCATCGTCGTTACGCTCTCGTTCGGTCGCGTCTGGTGCGGCTGGATCTGCCCCATGGGAACGCTCCTCGAGTGGCTACGCTGGCCCGGCGCGGAGCGCACCGGTCGGCACATCCCGGATTCGCTGCGCTTAGGGAAGTACGCGCTACTCGGCGTCATCCTCGGCATGGCCGCGCTCGGAAGCCTCACGCTGCTGATCCTCGATCCCATCGGTCTGCTCACGCGCGGCGCCACGGTAGCCGTCTTGCCGGCGCTCGACGCGGCGCTCATCGCTCTCCAATCCGCACTCGCGAACTGGGAGCCGACGCAGGGCGTCGGCTTCTGGATGCAGCAGCACGCCCAGGGCAGCGTCTATCCGCCGGCCGCCTCGCACTACGCACAAGCGATCGCTATCGTCGCGCTGCTCGCGATCATCGTCGCGCTCAATGTGCTCGCCGACCGCTTCTGGTGCCGCTACCTCTGTCCCCTCGGCGGACTCCTCGCCCTCCTCGCCCGCATCCAGGTGCTGCGGCCGCAGGTGACGGCAAGCTGTACAACATGCGGCGCCTGCAATCGGTCGTGCCGGCTGGGCGCGATCACGCCGGCGACAGGCAGTGCGGAGACCGGTGAACGCCAGACTCCGCACGTCGTCACGGCCGAGTGCACGATGTGCCTGGATTGCCTGACGGCCTGCTCGCGAGGCGGCGCGATGACCATGGGTACGGCAGCGCCGCGACTCCCGCAGCAGTCGTTCGACCCCGGGCGGCGCGCCTTCCTCACCGCCGCCGGACTCGGCGCCGGAGCCCTGGCCGGCGCCGGCGCAGCGGCGGCTCTCGGCATCAACGCGCCTGCCGCCGAGGCGGATGCCCGCCTCATCCGGCCGCCGGGCGCGCAGGACGAGGAACGATTCACCGCACAGTGCATCCGCTGCGGCGAATGCCTCCTTGTCTGCCCCACCGCCGGCCTGCAGCCGGCGCTCCTTCAAGGCGGACTCGGGGCGATCTGGACCCCCGTCCTCACGCCGCGCCTCGGGTACTGCGACTACACGTGCAATGCCTGCGGGCACGTCTGCCCATCGGGCGCCATACCCGCGCTCGATCTCCCCGTGAAGCAGACCCAGGTGATCGGCCGCGCCGCCATCGACCGCAGCCGCTGTCTGCCCTGGGCCCTCGGGCAGCCGTGCCTCATCTGCGAGGAGATGTGCCCCGTGCCCGAGAAGGCGATCGTGATGGACGAACCGCAACTCGTGACGCGCGACGACGGCACGCAAGACACCATCGCGCGACCGTACGTCGTCAATCAGCGCTGCATCGGCTGCGGCATCTGCGAGAACAAGTGCCCGGTAGAAGGCACCGCGGCGATCGTCGTGAGACGATCGAGCGGCGCGCAAGGACGTCAGCGCCGCGGACAGTCGACGTAGAGCTCAGTCCTGCGTCTCGAGGACCTCGAAGCCCGCGACGACGTCGAGAAGCTCCTCCGTAATCGAGTCCTGACGCATGCGACGGTACATGCCGCTGAGCTCATCGAGCGTCTCGTCGATGTTGCGCTCAGCGGCCTGCATGGCCAGCAGCCGAGTAGCGTGTTCGCTCGAGAGGGACTCGGCGCCGGCGCGATAGACACTCAGGAAGAGGTACTCGCGCACGAGCGTGGCGAAGAGATCGTCGACGGCCATGGAATACGTGGGCAAGCGCCGCGACGGCCACGGCGCCGTCATGAGCGTGCGCAGCCAGCCGGGGTCGAGCGGCAGCACCTGACGCACCTCGGGCGTCGCGGTGGCGTGCTCGGTGCGCTGGTTGTGCACGAGGAGCACGCGCTCAACGCCCGCCTCCCGGCGCCAGCGATCGACGATCATGATGACGGCCTGCGATGTAGCGACGAGTCCAGACGGGGCGCCCGGCAGCATCAGCGTCTCCTCCGGGCGCTCGCCTGCCGCCTCGAGACGCGCCGCCGCACGCCCACCGACGACCAGCCAATGCACCTTGGCCGGCGGGTCTTCGCCGGCGTGGGCGTGCTCTCGAGCCACGTCGCCGATCTGTTCGTTGAACCGGCCACAGAGTCCGTGATCCGAGCCGAAGACGATCACCGCCAACGACCCGTGACTTGAGCGCGCTGGCAACGCGTGCGCGAACCCCTGCAGAGCAACGTGAAAGCCGAGCTCGAGCGCATGACTGTAGACCTTCAGCGAAGCGACGGAGTCTTCGTACTGTTTGATGCTCACCGCCGAGAGCGACTTCATGGTCTTGACGATCGACTCTAGATCCTCCGTCGTCGCGATACGGCGGCCAAGTCCCTCAAGCGTCTCCACGGCCGCCCTCCGTCGTCGCGGCAACCATCTCGTCGACCGCTGCCCGCGCCGCCCCCAAGAGCGTCTCACGCTCCTCCGGCGCGAGCTTGGCGCCACCGGCGATGCGTGCGCCGAGGTCCGCGTGCGTGCGTGGCAGCCCCCGGCAGAGCGCCGCCTCTGCCACGCCGATCTGCTCCACAGGGATCTCGTCGTAGGCGCCCTGTGTCGCCCCCAGGAGCACCGCGACCTGCTCGGCGACCGTCAAGGGCGCGCTCTCGTCCTGTTTGAGGATCTCGCGCACGCGCCGGCCCCGCTCGAGCCGCCGGCGCGTGTCCTCATCGAGCCGCGTGCCGAAGCGGGCGAACGTCTCGAGCTCCTCGAACTGTGCGTACATGAGGCGCAGGTCGCCCGCCACCTGCCGCAGGGCCGGAAGCTGCGCCTTGCCGCCAACGCGGGAGACCGACTTGCCGATGTCGATCGCCGGCAACTGCCCGCGCTGAAAGAGCTGCGGCGAGAGGTAGATCTGGCCATCCGTGATCGAGATCAGGTTGGTGGGGATGTAGGCCGAGAGGTTCTGCGCCTGCGTCTCGATGATCGGCAGCGCCGTGAGCGAGCCGTTGCCTCTCTCGGGACTCAGACGCATGGCGCGCTCCAGGAGGCGCGCGTGGATGAAGAAGATGTCGCCCGGATACGCTTCGCGGCCCGGCGGGCGCCGCAGGAGCAACGAGAGCTCCCGATAGGCGCGCGCGTGCCGCGTGAGGTCGTCGTAGACGATGAGCACGTCGCGACCTTGATCGACGAAGTACTCGGCCATCGACGTGGCGGCATACGGCGCCACGTACTGCAGACCAGGGGCATCCTCACCTGCAGCGGCGACGACGAAGCTGTGCTCGAGCGCGCCCAGAGCGCGCAGACGCGCGATCACCTGCGCCACCGACGAGCCGCGCTGGCCAATGGCGCAGTACACGCAGACGACGCCTGTGTCGCGCTGATTCAGGATGGCGTCGACGGCGATCGCCGTCTTACCGCTCTGGCGATCGCCGAGGATGAGCTCGCGCTGGCCGCGGCCGATGGGGATGGCCGCGTCGATCGCTTTGATACCGGTCTGCAGCGGCGTCTCGACCGGCGCCCGATCGATGATCGCCGGCGCCGGGCGCTCGATCGGTCGCCGCTCTGCGGCCGCGATGGGCGGCCCGTCGTCGAGCGGCCGCCCCAGAGCGTCGACCACACGCCCCAGTAGAGCATCGCCGACCGGCACGTCGACGACCTCGCTCGTGCGTTGCGCCGCCGCGCCGGCGCCGAGCTGCTCGCTCGGGCCGAGGAGGATCACGCCGATGTCGTCCACGCGCAAGTCCGACGCAAGGCCGAGGAGGTCACCGGGAAAGCGGATGAGCTCGCCGTCGCGCACGGTCGTGAAGCCGCGCACGCGCGCGGTACCGCTACCGACCTCGACGACGCTGCCGATCTCGTGGACGGCGAGGTCGGCCTTGTGTCGCTCCTGCGCCTCACGTACGGCCGTGAAGACCGCCGCCTCAACCTCTGCCAGCGGCGATGCCGCGTGACCGGCGAGCTGCACGGACGACGGATCAGTGTTCATGACGCGCTCACTTCGCTCGTGACTGGCGCCGGGGCTGCCGGCAGGCGACCCGCCAGCATGTCGCTCAAGCTCTTCTCCAATCTGTTCAAGTAGTCGTCGAAGGTCCATTTCACCGTCTGGCTCCCGGCGCGCAACTCGATGCCGAACGGGCCCGCCGGTGCCGCCGAGTACACCACTTCGACATCGGCGCCGAGCGCCGCCTGCACGCCGGCAAGCAAGCGCGCGCGAGCCTGCTCGCTCGGCTCCAGCCGGCTCTCGACGGTGACCACACCCGCCTCGCGCGCGCCAGCGAGCAGCTTGTCGCGCATCGCCGGATCCAGCTCCTCCATGTGCCGCAAGAACACGTCGATCATCTGCGTCTCGAGATCCGCATCGGCCATCTCACGCAGCATTTGGCGGGCAAGCGCGATGTACTCATCGGCGACGCGCCGGCGCAGACCCAGCAGGAACTGCTCCTGCTGCGCCTCGATCTGCCCGAGCCATTCGCGCCGTCTGGCGTCGGCCGCGGCGCGCGCCTCGATGAGGAGCTTGCGCTTCGTGGCGTCGGCGTCTGCACGCGCCTCACTCAGGATCGCCTGCTTGCGACCCTCCAACTCGGCCTGCTCCGCCTGATACGCGCGGCCCTGCGCCGCGGCGTCCTCTTGCGCCTGTGCCGCCTCCGCAAGCTGATCGGCGATGCGCTGCTCGCGCTTGTCCATCGCCCTGATGACCGGGCCGTAGAGAAAGCGGTGCAGCAGCCAGACCAGAATCAGGAAGTTGACGACTTGGGCGACAACGGTGATCCAGTCGATGCTCATGCGTTATGGCTGGACGGCGCTCCAGTAGGGATTGGCGAAGATCAAGATCATGGCGACGACGAAGCAGTAGATCGCCGTCGACTCAATCATCGCGAGACTGACGAAAAGCGTCCTCGTGATCGTGCTGGCCTCGTCGGGCTGCTGCGCGATCGCCGCCAGCGCTTGAGCGGCGGCGCGCGCTTCGCCGAGGGCCGGTCCGACAGAGCCGATGGCGATCGTCAGACCGGCGGTGACGATCGACGCGACGCCGATCCAACCGGTGTTGTCCATGCCTGTCTCCTTCTCCTGACGCGGTTCACGTGGTCTCTGGGGGTGCGGGCGGCGCCGAGGGCGGCCCGCCGCCCGCCCTGGCCGCGGTCTCCTCGGCGCTCTGCGAGGCCGAAGCGATGTAGACCGTGGCCAGCACGGCGAAGATGTACGCCTGGATCATTCCGGTCAGCAGGCCCAGAAGCTGCATGACGAGCGGAAACAGGAACGGTGTGAGACCGAGCAAGATGGCGACGATCACCGTGCCGCTCATGATGTTGCCGTACAGACGAATCGCGAGCGCGATCGTGCGCGTGATCTCGCCGAGAACGTTGAACGGCAGCATCAGCGGCGTGGGTTTGACGTAGCCGCGTAGATAGCCCCCCACCCCCCTCTGGATGATGCCGTACGTAGGTACGGCAACCAGCACACAGAGGGCGAGCGCAGTCGTCGTCGAGAGCGACCCCGTCGGCGGTTTGAAGCCGGGCACAACCGCGAGCAGGTTCGACGTCGCAATGAAGAGGAAGAGGGTGCCGATGAACGGCAGGTAGCGGCTCGGCGCCTGACCGCTGATCTCGTGGATCTGATCGCGCACGCCGGCGATGACGACCTCGACGGCATTCTGCCAGCGCGAGGGCGTACCTTCGTCGCTGAGACGCCGGGTGAGCAACCATGAGCCGACCACGAGAATCACCATGACGAGCCACGTGTAGACCACGGTCGCCGTGAGCCCGTAGCCGTGCCAGCTCCACAGCACCCATTCGTCGGGGCTGATCTCGATCATGGAGCGCCCCCTCGGGAACCCGAGCTCCGCGCCGCCAGCGCGGCACGCGGACCCAGTCGCCGAGTCAGCGCGATCCGCGTCAGCAGGAAGCCGACCACGCAGGCAAGAAGCCGCAGCGGGCTCCCCGCCATGACGAGGTAGAACCCGCCGAGCAGCAGCGCTATGCGGCCGACCATGCTCAGCAGCAGCCACACACCGGGATACTTGAGCCGCGGCTGCCGGCGCACGGTGTACCACAGGCCGAGCAGGTAGAGAGCGCCGAGGGCGGCTCCGGCGACAAGAGCCGCCAGCACACCCACTGCGTCCGCTGTTCCCGTCACCGCATCAGTCATCGCGATCACGCCCTTCGCGCTTGACCCAGTACCAGGCGTTCACGCATCCGAGAACCACGCCGATGAAGAGCAGCGTCAGCGTCCAGGAGATCGTGTCGTCGAGCCGCCTGTCGAGCCAGTAGCCGATCCCCGCGCCGACCAGCGTCGGCACGGCCACCGACCACCCCACGATGCCGAACATGCCGAGGCCGAACCAGACGCTGCGTTCCGGTCGACTGCGCGCTGCGATCTTCCGTTCGGCCTTGTGGCCCACTTGCTCTGCGGTCTTGGATACGCGCCGCTTCTGTGGCTCCGGCTGACTCATCAGATCTCCTGCCGCAGTTCGATGAAACGACGGACGACGCCTGCCTCCAGGCGCGCGAGGGCGCTGCGCGCCGCGCGCGCATGCTCGTCCAGCTCGATGAAACGGCTCTGCACCGTGTCGCGTAACGTCTCGAGATCGGCGCCGGGCACCGCATCGCGCACCGAGACGAGCACCGCGTCCCCCACCTTGACCAGCATGCCCTCGTCGACGGCCAGGAAACGCTCCTCCCCGTTCACCCAGTAGCTCAAGATGCCCGGAACCAGCGCGGTGACGAAGTCGATGTGCCGCGGCAACATGCCGAAAGCACCGTTGTGCGCCTCGGCGACGATCTTCGTCGTGTCTTCCTCGACGAGCACGCGATCCGGCAGCGTGACACGCAGTTGCATGGTCTTTGGCGGCGCGCTAGGCATGCGTCGCCACCTCGAGCTCGGAGATGTCGCCGATCATGAAGAAGTCCATCGGCGAGCGATCCATGAACTCGTCGCCGAGAATGCGCTCGCAGCCGGCAAGTGTGTCCTCGAGCTCGACGAGGCGGCCGGGCTGACCGATGAACGCCTCCGAACTGAAGAACGGCTGCGTGAGAAAGCGCTCCAACTGTCGCGCGCGAGCGACCGTGCGCCGATCCTTCTCGGAAAGCTCCTCGAGGCCCAACATGGCGATGATGTCTTTGAGCTCCTCGTACTCGGCCAGTGCCTGTCGGACGGCTCGGGCCACGTCGTAGTGGCGATCGCCGACGACGGTGGGCGTGAGCATCTTCGAGGTCGTGAGCAACGGGTCGATCGCCGGATAGAGCCCCTGACTGGCGCGCTTGCGCGAGAGCACGACCGTCGCCGAGAGGTGCGAGAACGTGTGCGTCGCGGCCGGGTCGGTGAAATCGTCCGCCGGCACGTACACCGCCTGGATCGACGTAATCGCGTTGCCTTCGGTGCTCGAGATACGCTCCTCGAGCTCGGCCAGCTCGGTGCCCAAGGTCGGCTGGTAGCCGACACGCGAGGGAATGCGGCCCAGCAGGCCCGAGACCTCCGAGCCCGCCTGAACGAAGCGGAAGATGTTGTCGATGAGCACGAGCACGTCTTGATGAGCATCGTCGCGAAAGTACTCTGCGATCGTCATCGCCGCGTGCCCCACCCGAAAGCGCACCGCCGACGACTCGTTCATCTGGCCGAAGACGAGCACCGTCTTGTCGAGCACACCGGTCTGCTGCATCTCGCGGTAGAGCTCCTCGGCTTCGCGGCAGCGCTCGCCGATGCCGCAGAAGAGACTCACACCCTCGTACTTGGCGGCCATGTTGTGGATCATCTCGGTGATCAGCACCGTCTTGCCGACGCCGGCGCCACCGAAGAGGCCGGTCTTGCCGCCACGCTCGAGCGGACTCAGCAGATCGATCGCTTTGATGCCGGTGGCGAAGATGTCTGACTCGACTCGCCGCCGGCTGAGCGCGACCGGCGGCTGATGAATCGACCGCCGTTCGGCCGCCTCCGGCGGCGCCTGGCGGTCGAGCGGCTCGCCGAACATATTGAGCATCCGCCCGATGAGCGCCCTGCCCACCGGCACCTCGATGGGGCCGCCGGTGGCGACGACAGGCATCCCCAGACTGAGACCGCCGAGTGGATTGAAGACGAGGCCGCGGACGGTCTGCGGGCCGGTGAGGGAGGCGACCTCGATGATGATCTCGCCGTCGTCGCCGGCACGCAGCATCTCGTTGATCTTGGGCAGGCGGCCCAAGAACTGCACGTCGACGATGCTCCCCCGAACGGCGACGATCGTGCCGTTACGATCTTGCTCCGCAGCGTTCTGCATCGGCCACCCGACTCGGCGCCCGCATTGCGGGCGGCGCTCCCCCGGCTACTGGCTCAATCGTACCGTAGGCAACGGAAGCTTGCAGGGAAGGGCCGTCATCACGGCGGCGGAGGCGGCGGCGGAATGTACTCCTCGTCCGGCGGCGGCGCGTAGCCCTGATCTGACGGCGGCGCGCCGCCTCCGGTCGACGGCGGTGGCGGCGCAGAGCCGCCGGCGCCTGGCGATGCAGCGGTAGGGCCGGGCGACAGGATCCAGCCGGGTTGCGCCGGCGGCGGGGCCAGCAGCGACGGCTCGAAAGTGAACGGCGGGTAGCGGTCGATGAGCCCCATGGCGTACGCCGACACACGAGTCCGCCAACGAGTGATGCCGACCACAAGGTCGAAGAGGCCTCGCGGGTAATTGGCGGTGAACAGAATGATCCACTGCACGACGATCCAGATGAAGAAGGCAACGAGCCCCAGGATCGCGAGCACGATCCAGTGCGGTATCGCGGCGATATTGCGCAGAACAAGCGTGCCCGGCCCCGAACTCAGCGTGTTGAACACGGAGCCCGTCGACGACCCGTCCGTGCCGCCGGAAGCGCTCGATGTGCCGACCCCCGAATCACGCAAGAGCCAAACCATGAGGCCCAGCAGCACGACGCCGAAGAGGACCTGCACCAGGACCGTGAACACTGCGTAGATACGGCTGCTGCGTAGCGGACGCTCCGCCGCGATGTCGATCGGATAGCTGTCGTCGGCGGAGAGCGAGAACGGTGGGTAGCGGTCGGTGAGCGAAGAGGCAAACGCCAGGACACGCGTATTCCAGCGCATCACTCCCAGGATGAAGCGGAACATCCCGTCCGGATACGTGCCCGTGATCACCACCACTATCTGTGCCACAAACGCCACCACGGCCTGGGCGATGCCCAGAAAGGCGAGGACGATCGCATGCGGGATGAGCGCGATGAGCTTGATCCACAAGATGGTGAGCGCCGCCCATCCGCGTGAGCTCCGCTCCGGATACTCGGCCCGTAGATCGACAGGGTAATCGGTCATCGCACTCCTTCCACCAGCGCGTCCGGCGTCGACATCGGTGCGTTCTCTGTCGTCATGCCCGCTTTCCTAGACAAATATCCACCGTATATCCGGCCTATCAACCGTCAAGCACACCCACTCACGCCCCGATACTCCAAACACTACGGGCCTGCGACCGCACGGCGGTTGCGAGAGAGAGAAAGAGAGGGACTCACATGCCGCACGTCCTCGGACGACATTCACGACTCGCGTCGGTCGCGTCGCTCGTCGTGGCGTTCGTCCTGATATCGGGCGCCGGCCGCAAGTGGTAGCACGGCGCCCCGCTGACGACCGACCGAGCTTCGCCTCAGGAGGCACACTCAGATGAAGTCCACTGTCTACAAGTACACCATCGGCATCTCGGCGATCCTCGCCCTGGCGCTCGCCGGCGGCGCCGGCTTCAAATGGGCCGGATTCGTGACCATCGCTTGGGACTACGTCGGGCAGATCTTCTAGAACCGACCGATCTTGGGCCGAGCGGAGGCGATCCCGCCGCCGCTCGGCCGTCTCCAACGGGACGACAGGGGATACGATGCTGGTGCTGCTCACAGCGCTTCTCGCCGGGATCCTCGGCGGCTACGCCGCCGGCGGTCGCCTGCGCCACCTCGATTCCCTGCGCTTCTCTCGCGCCTGGCTTGTCGTGCTGGCTCTGCTGCTGCAGGTTGTCGCCTTCTCACCGCTCGCGACGACGCTCGGTGAGTCTGTCGGCGTCGCCCTGCACATCGCGTCGTATGTCCTGCTCGCCGTCTTCGTGCTCCTCAACCGCAACTCATGGGGCGTCGTCGTCGCGGGTCTCGGCATGGGTCTCAACATGGTCGCGATTACGCTGAACGGCGGCTACATGCCGGCGAGCCCAACAGCTCTCAAATATGCCGGTGTCGCCTACGCCGGCGAGACCAGCAACAACTCCGGCGTGATCACCGAGAGCACACATCTCGCCTTCCTCGGCGACATATTCGCAACGCCGTCCTGGCTGCCGGCGGCCAATGTCTTCAGCATCGGCGACGTGCTGATCGTCGTCGGCGTCGCCCTGGTGATCGCTTGTGCCATGCGCCGCCCCACGGCGGTCGAGGCGGCAACATGAAGCCCTCGCGCTCCCATTCCCGGAGCGCCGGACCGCCACTCTCATGAAGCAGTCTCGCCGTCCGCTCCGCATCTACATCGCCTCCCTGTGGGCGGTCGGGGCCGCCGTCTTTGCCTGGGCGCTGCCGATCGCCCCCCGAGCCGGCCTGCTCGACTTGCGCATCTTCCTCACCCTCGCCGCCCTCTCGGAGTGGTGGTACGTGTCGACCAGCAAAGAGAGCGGCATGTCGCTCTCTTTCACCGTGCACTTCGCCGCGGCCGTGCTCTTTGGGCCAGCGTTCGCGATGCTCATTGCCGTATGCGGGTTGCTCATCACCGATGGCCTCATCCGCCACGTTCCTCACGTGCGCACGGCCTTCAACGTGCCTCAGATGGCAATCTCCGTCGGCGTCTGCGGCGTCCTGTACGAGGCGCTGAAGGCACCCGGCCCGCTCGACTTCGTCGCCGACGCCCCGGCACTGGCCCTCGCCGCGCTGGCCTATCTCGTCGTCAACGACACACTCGTAGCCGGCGTCCTCGGACTCACCGGACGCTCGTTCTTCCAGGAGTGGCGCCTCTCGGCTCGCGACATCATGCTGCCCTACGTGTCGATGGCGCCTCTCGGAGCGCTGGTTGCATATACATATCAGGCAACGCCGTGGGCGCTCGTGCTCTTCCTGCCGCTCATCCTCGTCATCTACAACGGCTTCAAGCTCTTCGTCTCTCTGCAGCGCGAGACCGACGACGCTCTGGTGGCTCTGGCGGATTCCATCGACCGCCGCGACCACTACACGTATCAGCACTCCATGCACGTGGCGGAGTACGTGGATCTGATCGCGCACGAACTCAAGCTGCCGCCGCGAGAGATCGACCTCATCGTCGCCGCCGCGCGCGTGCACGACCTGGGCAAGATCGGCACCGACAATCGCGTGCTGCTCAAACCGTCGTCACTCACGGCAGAGGAACGCGACACGATCCAGCAGCACGTCATCGACGGCGCCGAACTGGCGGGCAAGTTCAGCATGTTCAACCGCGGACGCCTGTTCATCCGCCATCACCACGAGCGCTGGGACGGCACCGGGTATCCAGATGGGCTAGCGGCCGAGGCGATCCCGCTCGGGGCACGCCTCATCGGCGTCGCCGACGCCTACGAGTCAATGACCTCCGATCGCCCGTACCGCAAGGCGCTCTCGCCGGACGAGGCGATCGCCGAGCTGCGGTACTGCGCGGGAACCCAGTTCGACCCTCGAGTCGTTCAGGCGCTGGCGCAGGCCCTGGCGAGCCAGGGCATCGAGACCTCGGCCGCCCCCGCCATCAGCGAGCAGATCCAACCCTGGCAACCGAAGGACATCGTCACGGAACTCGCCCACGGCCGCGATCAGGCACAGCTCTGGGCAGCGGCCGTACTCACGCTCACACAGGCTCTGGACGTACCGAACTGCGACCTCTACCAACGCGACGCGTCCGGCGAGCTCACGTGCGTCGCCGGATTGCGCGAAGGCGCCTGGTTCGCGGAGTTCCTCGGGCACGCGCCGGTTACGGGAGGGCGCGCGATCGACCGTGAAGCGGTGACCTCGCGCGCGCCCGTCCTCGTCTCTACACCAAAGGACGCGCGGCTCAGCGAGGCCGAGCGCGACGAGATGGCGCGTTGGCGCGCGACCAGCAAGGCGATCGTGCCCATGATTGTGCGCGAGCGCATCGTCGGCCTCGCCGACATGAGCGAGACCAGAGACGGCCGCCAGATCTCGGTCGATCAAGCCGCGGCGGCCTTCTCGCTCTGTCAGCTCATCGCGACCGCAGTGCTCGACGCCAAGGTCATCGAGGATCAGCGTGCGCAGGCCCGCCGGCTGGCGACACTCCTCGAGTCGAGCCGCGCGGTCGCCAGCGCCAAAGGCTCCGGTGAAGCTCTGGCGGTAATCGCCCGCAAGGCGCTCGAACTGTTCGACATCACCTGCTGCGTCGCCGCCGAATACGACTGGGACCTCGACGCGCTGGTCCCCCGCGCCATCGCCGGTCACACCAACGCCAGTTGCGCGAGCCTCGGGGAGCCACTCCGGCTCAGCGAGCGTCCCGACGAGGGCAACGTCTTGGCTTCAGGCGTCGCACGACTGGCGTGCGTCTCCGACCCCGATCTCGACCCGGCGAAGAGGTCGAGAATGGAGGTGTGGAACGAGAAGAGCTGCCTCACCGTGCCCATGACTTCCGCCGACGGCGCCAAGGGCCTGCTCACGCTCTGGGACGCAAGGCGGGAACGTCACTACAACGCAGAAGAGCTCGCCCTCGCCAGCTCGCTCGCCGAGCTGGCGGGCGAGACGGTGCGCGGAGCAGCTCGCCTGCGCCGTCTCCAGGGCCTGAGCGAGACCGATTCCCTCACGGGTCTCGCCAACCGGCGCAAAATCCACGATCTGCTGTTGGCGACGCACGCGCAGGCGGAGCGATACGGCTCACGCTTCAGCATCGCGATGCTCGACGTAGACAGCTTCAAACATCTCAACGACACCCACGGACATCCGGCGGGCGACGCCGCCCTGCGCCAGATCGCCCGCCTCCTCAAGGAGCAGACCCGCGCCGCCGACTTCGTCGGGCGCTACGGCGGCGACGAGTTCCTCCTCGTGCTGCCGGAGACTTCGCCCGCCGAAGCGATTGCCCAGGGCGAGAACCTGCGCGCGGCGCTCGCCATGCGCCCGTACGTCACCGTCGCCGGCGAGATCATCCCGATCCACGTGAGTATCGGCGTCGCTGGGTATCCCGAGACGGCGGGCGGGCCCGAAGACGTGATCGCCGCGGCCGACGCCGGCCTCTACGCCGCCAAGCGCTGCGGCGGCGACGCAGTAACCGCCGCGGCGGCGATCGAGACGGCGTCAGACACTGCCGCCTGATCCTACGCCGCCGGCAGGCAGTCGGCACGGCTGCACGAGAATCGCGCGGAAGTCGTTGACATTTGTGCGTGTGGGGCCGGTGATGAGGAGGCTGCCGGCGGCCGTGAATACGCCGTAGGCGTCGTTCGCGGCCAGAGCAGCCGCAGGATCCACTCCGGCGGCGCGCGCTCGAGCCAGCGTCTCGGGCGCGACGAGCGCACCGGCGTTGTCTTCCGTCCCGTCTATCCCGTCGGTGTCGGCGGCGAGCGCGTAGATCCCCGGCTCGCCGCGCAACGCCAGCGCGAGTCCGAGAAGATACTCCGTATTGCGACCGCCGCGGCCGGCGCCGCTCACGGTCACCGTCGTCTCGCCGCCCGAGAGGATCACGCACGGACGAGCGGCGGCGCCCTCTGCCGCCATTCCCGTGGCGCCGGCGCGGGCAAGCGCGGCGTGCGCCGCACCGAGCTCCCGCGCCTCGCCCTGAAGATTGTCGCCGAGCACGATCGGGGCCACACCGGCCGTCCGCGCCGCATCCGCCGCAGCGGCCAGCGCATCGCCCGCCGTCGCCAGCACGACGATCTCGTCGCGAGCGAATGCAGCATCGCCCGGCTTCGGCGTCTCGTCGCACTCGCCCTCAGCGCGGGAGGCCGCCGTCCGGACGTAGCCGACAGCGGCGGCCGGCTCCTCGATGCCGTAGCGCGCGAGGATCGCCGCCGCCTCGGCGTACGTCGTCGCGTCCGGCACCGTCGGTCCGGACGCGATCACCGAGGGATCGTCGCCGGGCACATCCGAGATCGCGTACGTCACCACACGCGCGGGATGAGCGGCCACCGCAAGCCTCCCCCCTTTGACCAGCGAGAGGTGCTTGCGCACACAGTTCATCTCGGCGATCGTGGCGCCGCTGCGCAGGAGTGCGCGGCCGAGACCCTGCGCGTCGGCAAGCGAGATACCCGGTAGCGGTAGCTCAAGGAGCGCCGAACCGCCACCCGAGAGCAGGCAGACGACGAGATCGTCCCGCCCCAGACTCTCGACGAGGGCGAGCATACGAGCGCTGGCACGCAGGCCGGCCGCATCCGGCAGCGGATGTGCGGCCTCCACCACTTCGATGCACGCGCACGGCTCGCCGTGCCCGTAGCGCGTGATCACAAGGCCCTCGACGGGCCCGGTCCACGCGCGTTCGACGGCGAGCGCCATACGCGCCGCCGCCTTGCCGGCGCCGATCACGACCGTACGCCCGGAACGCGGCGGCGGTGGCAGCTTCTCCGGCAGAAGCGCCAGCGGATCCGCGGCCGCCACCGCTGCGTCGAAGAGGCGGCGCAAGAATGCACCTGGGTCAATCGACATCACGCGCGATCACCACCGCGGTCGCATCTCTGAGCCTTCCTTCTAGCTAGCGACTGACGCCACGACATCCGCACAAGCCCCATGTTCTCACGGAACCCGCGTCACAAATGATGAGCGCGCGCACTTGCCCTGCCGACGACCTCGGAAGAAGTACAATCCCTCCGTGCTGTACCCCGACCTCTGGCACGCATTCACCCACGCCGAGTGCTGTCTCGGCGCTGATCGGCTCGACTACCCCGAGTGGCACCTCGGCAGGGCGCGCTACGCCCTTTGGGCAATCGACGCCGAGATCTTCGCCGTGGCCAAGCGCCTGGAGGACTGGCGAGGGCGACTGCGTGACTTTCTGGTCGCGCCCTACGACCGCCGAGCGCACGTCACCGTGGCGGTGTGCGGCTTCCCGTGCGTCGCAGGCCGGGCGACACGCGAGCCGGCAGCGAACAACGTCGTACCGCGCGTTTGACATCCTTCGCGGCACCGTCGCGAAGGCATAAGAGTCGATATCCGCTTGCGGTCCCCGCCTGCGCATCAGGCCTCAGCAGCTGCTCGACGTTTCGAAGTCAGAGCAGGGCGACGCTGCGCTGCCTCCATCGCTGATTGCGCGGCACCATCTTCAACGGCGATTTCACCTTTACCTGTTGCCGCCTGCCGCGCTTTCCGATCGACATCTGCAGCGACACGCGCCTCCTGCCGCTGATGACGCGCGAGGCCGAGAATGCCGAGCCCATCATGCTGCGCGTCGGCGCCGTCGGCCTCTACTCCTACGACACCGCTCACATCGGTTCGCCGCTCCGCCTCGACCGTCGCGTTACGCTAACGGGCTGAGCGCGCCGACGCCGTCCTGAGGGTCGGCGAACGACAAGCCGGGTAATGACGTTCTGACGCGTGCATCCTCCGGCGCGAGCATCGTGCTGCGCGACACCAACACCTGTGGGAGGCAAACGATGGAAGCGCCAGAGCAGATCCGGCCCCGGCAGCTCGCCGACTACCTCGAGGTACTCACCAAAGCCGTCTTTCAGTCCGGCATCTCGTGGCGCGTGATCGCGGCCAAGTGGGACGGCTTCCGCGCCGCGTTCGCGCACTTCGACCCGGAGACGGTCGCCGCCTTCGGCGACGATGACGTCGAGCGCCTGATGAGCGACCAGAGCATCGTGCGCAACCGGCGCAAGATCGAGGCGACGATCCGCAACGCGCAGATCCTGCTCGACCTGGATCGCGAGTATGGCGGCTTCCGCGCCTACCTGCGTTCGCACCCCAGCTTCGACGAGACGGTCGCCGACCTGCGCGGCAACTTCGGCTTTCTCGGCGACACCGGCGCCTACTTCTTTCTCTACGTGGTCGGTGAGCCGGTGCCGTCGCACGAGGAGTGGATGGCCGCGCACCCGCCGCGAACGCGGCCGACGAAGCGACACTAGGGCGAGCAAGACGACGCACGGGCGAGCTGCGGAGGGAGTGTGATGACGACGAAATCGACACACGAGATCGCGCCCGGCGTGCACTGGCTGCATCTGCGTGGCGTCAACGTGTTCTTTGTGCGCTCCGGCGCCGACTGGACGCTGATCGACACCGGCTTCCCCGGCGCCGCGGCGACGATCGCCGACGCCGCGGAGGAGCTGGTCGGCGGCGAGGGCCGTGCCGCTGCGATCCTACTCACGCACGGCCACCCCGATCACGCCGGCTCTGCCGCTGCGCTCGCGACCGCCTGGGATGTGCCGATCGTCGCTCCCGCCGCCGAACTGCCGTACATGGACGGCGGCGATCTCTACCCGGAGCCCCTCGTCCACTGGCTCAAGCGCCGGCTGCCGGGCGGTGCGATCGCGGAGCTTGCGCGCCGCAGCGCGCTCCAAGCGCCGCTGACTGCGCTCGACCCCGGCCAAGACGTGCCCACGCTGCCCGATTGGATCGCCGTGCCGACGCCGGGGCACACACCCGGCCACACCGCCTACTTCCGGCCGAGCGATCGCACGTTGATCGCCGGCGACGCGCTGCTCACCCTCGCCTGGCCGAGCCGTCTCAGCGGCGGTGGCTGGCTGCTCGACCTGGTACGGCGGGCACCACGGATCACCGGCCCGCCATCCGGATTCACCTGCAACTGGGGCGACGCGGCGACGTCGGTCGCCGCCCTCGCCGAGCTCGACCCCTGGCTTCTGGCCAGTGGCCACGGCACACCGCTGGCCGGCCCGCGTCTGGCGCCGGCGCTGCGCGCCTTCGCCGCGCACGCACGCCACGCCGGGGAGCGCGCGTGACCACCGTGGAGAGCGGACCGACCGGGGATCTCAGCCCTCCGGTCTGAACCCCTCCACGATCGCGTCGATGCGCGCCGCGACGTCGTCGGCGAGCGGCGCGGGCTCGTGTGTGGCGAGCAAGCGCAGAGCCTTCTGGCGGGCTTTCTCGCGGAAGTCGAGCCCGCCCTCCTCCAGCCAGCGCACACGGCCCTGGCGGTTGACGATCGTCGGCCGCCACTGCGCCGCACGGAAGTTGCGCTTGGTGTGCTTCGTCACCAGGTAGTCGCCGCCGGGGCCGACCTGCTTGATCACGTCCAGCGCCAGCGTATCCGGGTTCACGTCCACGCCACCGAAGAACTGCCGGTTGAGCGCGACGTACTCGTCCATCATGACGATGAGCTCGAGCGAAGCCGTCATACCGAAGTCCATGTAACCGAGATCGTGATTGAGGTTGGAACCGGTGGCCATACTGACGAAGGCGGCCTCCCCGCCCTCCATGCCGGCCTGGGCGTCCACCGTCTGGGCGTCGGTGGTGCCCGCGTAGCCCCAATTCGGCAGACCCATCCAGTGCGCCAGCTCGATCGCACAGACGTAGCCCATGTAGTACTCGGGGGCGTTGTACGCAGACTGCATGGTAGCCATGTCGAGAACGGCGGCGCCGAGGCCGAAGATGAACGGCGCCCCCGGGTTGCGCAGCTGAAGAACCACAAGGCCGAGGAGCGCTTCGGCAACGCCCAGCGCCACGTGTCCCGCCGTTGTGACCGGCGCCGTACCGCCCGCCAGCGGCGCCGTCGAATAGACCATGGGAATGCCTTTGTCGGCGCAGAACAGCAGCTTCTCGAGCGACTCTTCGGGGTGCAGCAGCGGGCTGGACGGCTGACCGAAGGCGACGAAGTACGGCTTGGCACGCAGAGCTTCACCACCGCCGCGCAGCTCGCAGGCGATGCGCCACATCGCCTCGAGATCCGCGGCGTTCTCCGAGACCGCGACCGGCGGCTTGGTCGTGTTCTTCACCATCGCACGAAAGCTCTCGAGCGGCGCCACGTGCGGATCGCAGTCGGCCGGATGCGCGTACGACATCACGAAATCGACATGCGGCAACGCATCGACGAGCCGTGCCGCCATGACTCCATCGGAGAGAACCGTGGCCCGGTGCTCGCCGGTCTCGAGATCGTAGACGGATGTGACCGCCGAGCCGTTGCCGAAGTAGGAGTTGTAGCCGCCGAGGTTCATCGCCGGCGCGCCGTCACGATCGAAGACCGCGATCATCGCCGGCGCGGTTGCACGTGCGCGGGCGACGATCTCCTTGGGCACGCGCACGAGATCGTCGCCCTCGACCTCGCAGCCGGCGGACCGCAGAAGCTCCACCGCCTCCGGACTATGCACGCGCTGCCCCACCGTCGCCATGATCTCGAGCGCAGCCTCGTACAGCGCCGCCTTCTCCGCCTCGGTCAAGTAGGTCATGCGACCGGCACGGGCGCTAGGCTCTGGGTTATTGACGGGCACGGAGCCTCCTCTCCTCCAGTCCTTCGGCGCGCGGTGGCGCCGGCCAGATCGTACATGTCGGCCACGCCTGAATCAGACCAGGCCCTCCGCTTGCAGGAGCGGGATGAGAAAGTAGAGAACGAAACCGGCCGACGCCACCCACAGCATCCAGCTCACCTCGCGAGCCTTGCCCTGTACCACGCGGATCAGCGTGTACGAGATGAATCCGAAACCGATGCCGTTGGCGATGCTGTAGGTCAACGGCATGACGGTCACGATCAGAATCGCCGGAATACCGAAGGCGGGGTTGGTGAAGTCGATCGTGGCGTGGCAAGCCACACGTCCCTCGGCCTCGCGCACGTTCTTGCTCAGCGTCGCCATCATGAGATAGCCGACGACGATCAGCGCGGGGGCGGTCGCCGAGGCAGGCACGACGCCCGCAACCGGCGAGAAGAACATCGCCAGCAAGAAGAGCACGCCGACAACAACCCCGACCCATCCTGTGCGGCCGCCCTGAGCGACTCCGGCGCCGGATTCGACGTAGGTGGTCGCCGACGACGCGCTCACGACACCGCCGGCGATCGCGGCAAGAGAGTCGACGAGCAGCGGGCGACTCACCTGCGGCAGGTCGCCCTTCTCATCAAGGTACCCCGCCTCACCGCCGACACCCACTAGGGTGCCCATGGTGTCGAAGAAGTCGCTCAACAGAAGGCTGAAGACCCAGAGGATCGCGGCCGCGACGCCGAGCTTCGCGAAAGCGCCGAGATCGAACGCACCGATGAGACTGAAGTCCGGCGCGGCGAAGACGCTGCTGGGAATGACCGCCGTGCCCTCGGCGAACGCGGCCTTGCCGTAGGCGTAGTTGAGCACGATCGCGAGGATCGTCGAGATCACAATGCCGAGGATGATCGCCCCACGCCACTTGCGCGTGAACATGATGATCGTGATCACCAACCCGAAGAGTGTCACCGCCACGGGCACGCCGACGAAGTTGCCCAGTGCGAGCGGCGTGCCGCCGCCGCCGACGACGAGGCCGCCATCGACAAGGCCGATGAAGAGGATGAAGAAGCCGATACCGACGACGATCGCCTGCTTCAACTCCAGCGGGATCGCACGGAAGATCGCCTCACGGAAGCCGCTGAGGACGAGGATCGTGATCCCGATGCCTTCGATCACGATCAGCCCCATGGCGCTCGCGAAAGTCAGACCCTGGCCTTGCACGAGGCTGAAGGCCACGACTGCGTTGATCCCCATGCCGGGCGCCAGCGCGTAGGCCCGGTTGGTGAAGATGCCCATGATGATCGTCATTACGCCCGCGACCAGGCATGTGGAGGTGAGGGCGGCGGCGAACGGCAGGCCCTCGCCGCCCAAACCCAGGATGTTGGGGTTCACGAAGATGACGTACGACATGACGATGAACGTCGTGACGCCGGCAAGCGTGTCGCGCTTCAGCGACGTGTTCCACTGCTGGAACTTGAAGTAGCGTTCGAGCGGTCCGGGTTTGGCAGCACTGGCGGCTTGCATGCTGCAAGCCTATCGCAAGGCGACAGGCCTTTGGTCTGAGGTGGCGATGCGGTGGGTAAGACCGCTGCAGAGCGTCGATTACCGATCGATAGGAGACACGCATGGGAGTCGTCGACGACATCAAGAAGGCCGGCAGCACGGTCACCGAAGGCGCGGGCAAGTTTGTCAACGTGCAGCGCCAGCAGCGTCAGTTGCGCTCGCTGCAGGACGATGTGACCCGCCTGCAGCAGGACTTGGGCGAAATCACCGCGGGCCTCCTGGAGCGCGGCGAACTCGCGCACCCCGCGCTCGATGCGCCCCGGGCGCTGCTGAAGCACGCGAACGAGGCAGTCGCCGCCAAGGAAGCGGAGATCGCCAGCCTCAAACCCGAACTCGACGCGGACGGCGGCACGCGGAGCCAGTACACGGAGCGCCTCAAGACGCAGGTCGGCGAGTGGAGCGGCGACATCGAGCGCCTCAAAGCGCGCGCCGGCGAGGCCTCAGACAGCGCCAAGACTGAGTACGACGAGCAGATCGCCAGCCTACGTGAACAGCGCGATTCGTTGGCAGCCAAACTCAGCGACCTGCAGGATGCGAGCGACGACGCTTGGGCCGACGTCAAGCAAGGTGCCCAGGGAGCATGGGACCGCGCCAAAGAGAGCTTCCAGAAGGCCAAGTCGCGCTTCGGCTGAGAGGTTAGCGCCAACGGGCGGCGCACTCTGACGAGATTCTGCTAGACAGACAGAACGGCGACACCGGCGAGCACGATCGCCGCCGCCACGAGCTGCGCTCGCGTAAGGCGCTCGCCGATGAAGAGGCGTGCGCAGACCGCGATCACCACCGGTGAGAGCGTCGCCAGCACCGAGACGACGCTCAGGTACCCCATCGTCGTCGCCAGCGCGAACAAGAGGTTGGCGGCTACGCCGAGCACGCCGACGGCGGCGAGTACCGGCGCAGCGCGCAGGGGCACGTCGAGTCTCGGCCGCCGCGCGATGATGTAGGCATATACGGCGGTCGCGGATCCCAAGCGACCGCAGAAGACGATCCAAGAGACGTCCTGCCCCTCGCTCGCGCTGAGGCCGACCATCATCGCGCCGAAGCCGACCGCGGCGCCGAGAGCGAGCGCCACACTGCGCAGACCCACGCGGCCGGTGCTGCGGGCCTCAGTGCGCGAGGTGAGGACGATGCCGAAGAGAGCCATCGCCATGCCGGCGTACTGCAGGCCGCTGGCACGCTCTCCGCCGGCCAACCCCACGACGACCGGGACGAGGGCGCAGGCAGCGACGATCGGCGACACCACGCTCATCGTGCCTTGAGCGAGGGCCAAGTAGTAGGCAACGATGCCGCATCCACCGGCGATGCCGCCGATGAACGGGATCAGCAACGAGCGCGGTTCGGCAGGCGGGCTCCACTGCAGCACCAAGATGACGCCCGCAAGGAACAACGCGGTTGGCTGACTGACCGCCGTCACCGACCACACCGACCGCCGCCGCGACTGCAACCCAGCGATGAAGTCGGATGTGCCGTAGGCGAGACTCGCGGCAAGGGCGAGCATCACGGCGAGCATTGAGTCCGCGACCTCCTGGCGGAAATGGACACATGAGCGACGGGAATGCGCCGCACCCCCCACTCGCGGCAGCACCCGCCGCCGTCAGTCTACGCGGACGCCGCTGTGAATGCGCGGGGAACGAACCATGCGACGCGGACCGTCGCACGATACGGCGACACCACAGGCGGCGCGCCCCCGACCAGCCGGCACCACACAGAGGCCCGGGGGACACGCGGTGATACGCTCCGAGCATGCAGGCCTCCGCGCACCTCAGTCAACGCCAGATCCTCGTGCTCGTCGCCGTCCTCGGCGGCGTGTTCTCGCTCGGCGCGCTGGCCACCGACCTCTACCAACCCGGACTGCCCACGATGGCCGACGACCTCGGCATCGGCACCCGCTCGGCACAGATGACGATCACCGCTCTCCTCGCTGGGCTCGCGCTGGGCCAACTCGCCGCCGGCCCGTTGAGCGACAGCCTCGGCCGGCGGCGCCCACTCCTCGTCGGATTGGCGCTCTTCGTCGCCTCTTCCATCGTCTGCGCCGTCGCACCCTCGGCGCTCATCTTGACTATCGCGCGCGTCGTTCAAGGAATGGCCGCCGCCGCCGGCGTCGCCCTCGGCAACGCCGTGGTCACCGACTACTTTCGCGATCGTGAGGCCGCTCGCGTGCTCTCCCGGCTCGTCCTCGTGAGCTACATCGTCCCCGTACTGGCGCCGCTCGTCGGCAGCGTCGTCCTGCGCCTCACCTCCTGGCGAGGCCTTTTCGTCACGATGGCCATCGTGGGCGCCGTTTTGCTCATGGCCGTCGCCGTCGGACTGCGCGAGAGTCTGCCGCGGCAACGCCGCGCGCCCGCGGACACGCGCGCGCTCTTGAAGACGCTCGCAGACCTGCGTCACGACCGCGGGTTCGTCGGCCTCACGCTCAGCGCCGCCCTCATGTACGGAGCCTTCTTCGCCTACCTCACCGGCGTCTCGTTCGTAATGCAGCGACAGTACGGGGCCTCGCCCCTCCTCTTCAGCGTCCTCTTCAGCGTCAACGCCCTGGGGATGATGGCCGCTTCCCAGCTCAACCATATGCTCCTCGCGCGCCTCGCGCCGCGAACGCTCCACGCCGCTGGGCTCTCCGGATGTCTCCTCGCCGGCACGGGTGCGCTGATCGTCGCGGCGCTCCCCGGCACGAGCCTGCTGGCGCTCGAAGTGCCCCTCTTCGCGCTTGTCTTCTGCGTCGGGCTGGCGACGCCAGACGTCACTGCACTGGCGCTTTCGCGCCATCCCAACGTCGCCGGCTCGGCCGCCGCCGGCTTCGGCACCGTGCGCCTCGGCCTGGCATCGGCGACCACACCCCTCGTCGGCATCGGCGGCACCGTCGCCGCCGTACCGATGGCCGCGGTTATGGTCGCATCAAGCGCAGGCGCGCTGGCGGCGCTGGCGGCGGTGTGGCGGCGGGTGGGCGGAGCCGAACCCGCCGCCGCCACACTCGCGCCGGCAGAGACGGCCGAGGACGTTGCAGTAGGCTAGGCAGCGCTCACCGGTACAAGACATCGCATACCCAACGGACGAGGGAGACCACAATGGCAGCCAAGGCAGCGTTCAGCGAAGACGAATGGCAGACTCTACGCTGGGCGGCGAGCGACACACTCGCCTACCTCTCGCTCGCCGACCCCGGGTTCTTCGATGCGTTCAAGGAGGCGAACGCCGCGGCGAAGTTCATCGCCGGCATCAAGATGCAAGGCGACAACACGCTGATGCGCGAGCTCGCCGGCGATCTCGGACTGAAGACCGATCGCGACCTGGTCCGCAACCCCACCGACATCTCCGGCGAGGTGGTCGAGCGCGTGCGCGAAGCGGCGGCGATCATCACCGCCAAAGCGCCGGAGGATCTCGCGGCCTTCAAGGCCTTCATCCTCGGACTTGCCAAGGCGACCGCCGAGGCGGCCAAGGGCACCGACCCCCACGAAGCCGCGGCGATCGCGAAGCTCGAGGCGGCGCTCGCCTGACACAGGCATGACCTCCGCCGGTCTGCGTCCGTCGTCGCGCCGCACGGTGCTGGCGCTGGCCGTCGGACACGCCACCGCCGATCTCTGCGGCGGCGCGATCTTCGCGCTGCTGCCGTTCCTCGTCGTGGAACGGCACTACTCGTACGCAGCCGCCGGCGTGTTTGCGCTCACCGCGAGCGTCGCCAACGCCCTGGTGCAGCCAATCGCCGGCGCCCACGGCGACCGCGGCGAAGCTCCGTGGCTCCTCGCCGGCGGACTCGTCCTCGCCGGTCTGGGCATCGCCGCCGTGGGCTGGGTGAGCAGCTACGGCGTCACCCTCGTCGCCGTCGCCCTCTGCTTGATCGGCGTCGGCGTCTATCATCCGGAGGGAGCGCGCTGGGCGCGCCATGCCGCCGGCGGCAACATCACGGCCGACATGAGCATCTTCTCGGTCGGCGGCGGCGCCGGCTACGCTCTCGGCCCACTTGCGGTCGCCGCCGTCCTGGCGCCGCTCGGTCTGGCCGGCACGCCGGTGATCGCGCTCGTCCCCTTGGCCGGCGCACTGTTCGTCACGTTCGCGCTGCGACGCTTTCGCGCCGTGCCCGTCGCCGAACCGCAGGAGCACCAGCGAGCAACCTCGCGGCGCTCCGAGTGGCGACCGTTCGCGACCCTGGCGCTGCTCTACTCGCTGGCGGCGGGCGTCACGATCGGGATGCTCACATATCTGCCGCTGTTCCTGGTCACGGCGCGAGGCACGACGCCCGCGGCGAGCAACGTGATGACCAGTATCCTGCTCGCCGCGGCGGCGGCCGGGACACTCCTGGGCGGCGTTGCCGCCCACAAGTTCGGCCGCCGTGTCGTCCTTGTGGTGCCTCAGATCGCCCTGATACCGGCGATCGCGCTCCTCCCAAGTCTGGGCTACGGCGCCATGATCCCGCTCGTCGTCGTCGTCGGCATGGCCGGCAACGCCAACGTGAGCGTCGCTCTGGTGCTCGCGCAGGAGTATCTACCGGCACGCATGGGGTTCGCGACGGGCGTGACGATCGGCCTCTGCGGCGGCGTCGGCGGCTTGATCGTGGCGGCGCTCGGGCCGCTCGGCGACGCCGCCGGCCCGAGCGCCGTCCTCTACGTCCTCGCCGCCCTTCCCGTCGCCGTCGCGTTGCTCTCACTGGCGCTGCCCCGGCCCGCCG
The DNA here is from genome assembly GCA_041393415.1 of Thermoleophilia bacterium. Taxonomy (GTDB): domain Bacteria; phylum Actinomycetota; class Thermoleophilia; order UBA2241; family UBA2241; genus CAIXSE01. Next base: position 45,446 of record JAWKKE010000008.1, read on the forward strand.
CCGCGCCCGCCGGCATCCGCTGGTCGCTGCGGAGCACCGTGCGCGCTCGCTGACCTCCGTCTCCACACGCGCTCGCCATATCATCACGGCAGGCGACGACGGCACAGCTCAAACTGGACTATGCTGGACACGACACGAGCGCGCACCGGTAGACGGCCTGGACGCCTGTTGAGTAGAGCGGCAGGCACCATGGCCTCAACGGCGAAGCGCCCGCAGGCAAAGGCCCGCCACGGAAGGAGACGCGCGATGATGACACACTTGCCACGGTGGCCGCAGCGGCTCACTGCTCTGGCGCTCCTGGCACTGCTCATCGTACTGACAAGCACTGTACTTGGGGCGTGCGGCACCACGAACTCCAGCACATCGTCGTCATCCGAGTCCCCGACGTCGACGGCGACCCCCTCGCCGGTCCCCCTGAGCGAGTTCTCGCCGCAGCAGATCTACGCCCAGTCCGCCAACGGTGTCGTGCTGGTCGTCGCCGACTTCGGCAACAGTGGCGAGGCCCTCGGCTCCGGTTTCATCGTGTCCACCGACGGCGTCATCCTGACCAACGCGCACGTCGTCAGCGACAACGGCGTCGACGCCACGACCGTGCGCGTCGCCTTCCGCGAAAACAACGACCAGAGCTCGAAGCAGATCAAAGCGACGCTCGTGGGCATCGACCAGACCAGCGACCTCGCCGTCCTGCGCGTTGATCCCGGCTCGCGCACCCTCACCGCGCTGCCCCTCGGCGACTCGTCCCTCACCGTCATCGGCGAGTGGGTCGTCGCCATCGGCAACCCACTCGGCTACAGCTTCTCGCTCTCGGCAGGCATCGTCTCCGGCGTCGGCCGCAACCTGCGCGCGCCGAACGGCGCCGTCATCCCCAACGGCATCCAGACCGACGCCGCCATCAACCAGGGCAACTCCGGCGGCCCCCTGATCAACGCCGCCGGCGAAGTCATCGGCGTCAACGAGCAGATCGCTTCCACATCGGGTAGCTTCAGCGGCCTCGGCTTCGCGATCCCCGTCAACATCGCCAAGGTCGTCCTGGATCAGATCCTCGAGACGGGCAGTGCCAAGCACGCCTACCTCGGCATCCAAGGTCAGACCATCGACCCAGCGATCGCCCAGATCCTGGACCTGCCGGTGTCCGAGGGCGTACTGGTCGAACAGGTACAGAGCGGCACGGCGGCAGCCGTGGCGGGAATCAAGGGCGGCACGCGCACCGAAGTCATTCAAGGGGCGACGTTCATCGTCGGCGGCGACATCATCACCGCCATCGACGGTGATCCCGTCACCAGCATGGAGGGGCTCGCGGCGACGATTGCGGGCAAGCAGCCCGGCGACAGCATCACACTGACGATCGTCCGCGACGGCGACAAACAAGAGGTGCCCGTCACCCTGCAGGAGCGGCCACAGAGCTGAGGAGGGCCGGTGGCACATCCTCATCTACCGGCGATCGGGCGAAAGGAGCGACGATGAACAGCAAGCTCAAGACGGCGGGGAAGGTCGCGGCCGCGGCCGGCGTGATCGCACCCTCGTTTCGCAAGCTGATGACCGACGAAGATTTCTTCGCCGCGTTGAAGGAGATGCGCGCATCGACCAAGATGTCGGCGAAGAAGCTGAAGCGCGCTCGCCGTCGTGGGCTGATGGCCGGCTCGGTCTTTGGCCTGGCAGTCGGCGTCGCCGCCGGCGTCGCTCTGGCGAGAGCCTTCGGCGAGACGAGAATCTGAGATGCCGGGCGAGGGCATCGACGAAACGCCCGGCGGCAGGCGCTGCGCCACCTGCCTCTACGGCTACGGCGTCAAGAGCAGTAGCGGCCTGCTGCTGCGGCTCGAGTGCCGGCGGTACCCTCCCCGCTCCGGCACACCCGATGCGTCCTACTGGTATCCGGTCTCGCCCACTGAATGGTGTGGCGAGTGGGTGGAGTACGAGGAACTGCAGCCGTAGAAGCAGAGCGCCGCGGCGCTCGTAGCGCGCACGCCGCGGACGGACAGCGCCTCAGCTCTCCTTGCGTATGCGAAAGATGTTGAGGAGCGTCGAGCCGCGCCGCGAGCTCCGTGGCACATACTCGCGGCGCGGCTCTCCGATGTAGATCTGCCGCGGCCGGCCGATTCTGAACGGCACGGTCTCGTGCATCTCCTTCCAGTGAGCGATCCATCCGGGCAGCCGGCCCATGACGAACATCACCGTGAACATGTTCGTCGGGACGCCGATCGCCCGGTAGATGAGACCGCTGTAGAAGTCCACATTGGGGTACAGCTTCTTCTCGAGGAAGTAGTCGTCGCGCAGCGCCGCCTCCTCGAGTTGCAGGGCGATGTCGAACAGCGGGTCGTTCACCTTCTTCTTGGTGAGCAGACGCCGGCACGCCTCTTTGATCACACGCGCACGTGGGTCGTAGTTCTTGTAGACGCGATGCCCGAAGCCCATGAGACGGAACGCGCTGTCTTTGTCTTTGGCCAGCGCCAGGCACTGCTCGATCGAGAGCCCTTGAGTGTGAATACGATCGAGCATCTCGATGACCCTCTGGTTGGCTCCGCCGTGACTGGGGCCCCAGAGCGCACAGATCCCGGCACAGATGGAGGAGTAGAGATTCACGCCGCTGCTCCCCACCAGACGCACCGTGGACGTGCTGCAGTTCTGCTCGTGGTCGGCGTGCATGATGAGGAGGAGTTCGAGCGCCTTCTCGATGTCCGGATCTACCTCGTGCGGTGCATTGGGCTTCGAGAACATCATGTTCAGGAAGTTGGCCATGTAGCTCATGCGCGGCGTTGGATAGACGAGTGGCTCACCGATCGTCTTCTTGTACGAGAACGCCGCAATGGTGCGAATGGTGGATAGCAGCCGCGCGGTCATGAGGTCGAAGGTCTCGCTCTTGCCGTCGTCGACGAAGTACGTCGGGTAGTACATCGAGAGAATGTTGACGGTGGAACTCAGCACCGCCATCGGGTGCGCCGTCGACGGTAGGGAGTTGAAGAACCCCTGCATCTGCTCGTGAATGAGCGAGGTGTCGTCGATGAGTTGAGTGAACGCCTGATACTGGCTGTCGGTGGGAAGAGCGCCGTAGATGAGCAGGTAGGCAACCTCGAGGAACGAGGCTTTTCCGGCCAGATCCTCGATCGGGAAACCGCGATAGCGCAGCACCCCTTTCTCGCCGTCGACGAACGTGATTGCGCTCTTGCAGGAGCCGGTGTTCTGGTACCCGGGGTCGAGTGTGATGAGCCCAGTCACCGAGCGGAGCTTGGAGATGTCCACGGCGCGCTCGCGCTCGGTGCCCTCGAAGATCGGCAGCGCGTACGTGCGGTCGCCGACCACAAGTCGCGCGCTCGTGGTCGTGGTCGTGGTCTCTGTGTCGCTCATGGCTCTCCTTCATCTCCCGGCCAAACGATCGCGTGCCGCATCTTGTCTCATGAGAGGCGCAGGAACAAGTCTCGTCGTTGCCCTGGCCGGCCCGGTAACGATTGAACGCTCACAATCACTCATCGACACTTCCAAGCCCGCCCCCAGAGCTCGCACAGAGGCACGGGTGACCATGTTGAAGGTGCTCACAACGAGCGCCTGGCCCGAAAGGAGAACCACATGGCCAATCAGACACGATCCCGACTCATGAAGCCCCTGGCAGTGGGCGCCATGGTACTCGGCCTCACCGCCGGGAGCTACGGCGTCGCGGCCGCGGCAAGCGACGCCAGTTCAAGCCAGTCGGCCACGGACACCGCGGCCGCGGCATCGACGACGACCCCGTCGACGACGACCCAGAGCCAGGACGACAGTAGTCGACCCGCCGCACCTCCCGGCGCCACGGACGAGAATCCATGGGGCAACCAGAGAAGCGACGAGACGCTGCTCACCGGCGACACCGCGACGAAGGTCACGGAAGCAGCTTTGGCCGAAGCAGGCGACGACGCGACCGTCGTACGCGTCGAGACCGACGCCGACGGTAACGCAGCCTATGAGGCGCACATCGTGAAAGCCGACGGCACGCCCGTGACGGTCTACGTCGACGAATCGTTCAACGTCGTCAGCACTGATAGTCGCTGACGTTGAGGCCCGGCCGAGTCGCCCCAAGGCGACTCGGCCGGGCCGGGAGCCCACGAAGGCGGCTTGCCCGAGGCGCGGCTGCTTAGGGCAAGTAGACGAGGCCGTGCTTGATGCGCAGCATGTAGTACTTCTCGAAGATCAGCTTGGCCCAGTGCGACCACGGTCCGGGGATCATGATCTCGTACCCGCGCGGCCGGAAGACGCGTTCGAGGACGATGATCATGCCCTGGGTGCCGGCGTCCATGATGCACAGCGGCTTGATGTCGCCGAAGGGCACCTCGCGCGGCTCCTCGCCCTTCACCGCAGCGACGATGTTGTGCGCCGCGACCTTGCCCATGACTTCGGCCATCCAGCCAGTCTTCGGCACGCCGGTGGGAATCGGCGTCGTCGCCTGCGGCTTGATCTGCACAGCCACGCCGGCGGCGTAGATGTTCTCGTAGTCGCGATGGCGATACGTGTCGTCGATGGGGATGAAACCGCGTTCGTCGCCGAGACCCGGCGAGTCGAAGATCGCCTGGACGCCGGTGAACGGCGGTATGACGATGGCGTACTTGTGGTGCAGCACCTGACCGGTGGAGAGCGTTAGCGCGCCCGGCTCCGCCGCGGTGATGCCGACGTTGGCAAACGCCTTGATGCCGAGCAGCTTGAAGTATGCCTTGAGGAGCGGCTCACCGCCGATCATGCCGCCGAGCCCGAAGTGACCCAGGAACGGCTCGGCGGTTACAAACGCCAGCGGCGCGCGCTGGCGGACCTTGGCCTGACGTAACGCGCGATCGATGTTGAAGACAACCTCGTAGGCTGCGCCGAAACAGCTGGCCCCCGGCGCCGAGCCGATCACCACCGGGCCGGGGTCCTCGAGGAAGCGGAGCCACGCCTCGGCCGACTCCATCGCGTGATGAATGTTGCAGACCGAGTGCGACGAACCAGCCTCCGGCCCGAGCCCAGGGACCGAATCCCAGTCGTACCTGGCGCCCGTGGCGATGAGGAGGTAGTCGTAGGGAATATCGCCCTGATCGGTGTGGACGACGTTGGCCGCGGGATCGATGCGCTCCACCGTGGCGTGACGGAACTTGATGCCGCGCCGATACAGAATCGGCCCCAGATCCATACTGATCTGACCCGGCTTGCGCCAGCCCGGCGGCACCCAGATCAGCGAGGGCAAGAAGACGAAACGGGGATCACGGGCGACAACGGTGATCTCGGCATCCTGGCCGAGTTCGAGCTCAAGCTCGAAGGCGGCGTTGATGCCGGCAAAGCTGCCCCCCAGAACGACAATTGACGTCATGGGTCTCCTCCTTCAAGCGTTGACTATCGACGCGGACCCGTCCGCTCTCTTGCTCAGTGTACGGGCGGCGGTGGCGCCACGACAAGCATCTTTATGCCACGACTATGAATGCGGGCAGATCGCCACGCGCGACAGCGGCTGGAGGAACCAGAGACGCTGGTCTTGAGTTTCTTTATCTGCCACTTGATTTTCTTGAGTTCTTGCGTCATGATAGCTGCATCATCTCAATTCTTATGGGAGCTATGATGACCAACGACTGGCACGAACTCACGGACCTCACCGGCGACCGGCGTTTTCTCGTCACCGAGGTACGCATCGACTCGGGCATCTCCATCCACGGGGAGTTCGAGTTGCCGCCGCTGGCGCGCCTGCGCTACGAAGACCAGGTCTTCGTGAGCGCGTTCGTCCGCAGCCACGGCTCCATCAAAGATATGGAGCGCGCGTTCGGCATCAGCTACCCGACGGTCAAGAACCGGCTCAACCGCATCGCCGAGCAACTGCCGCTGGTCCACGTCGCCTCGACGCCGGCGACGGCAGCGAACGACGATCCGTTGGTACTGCTCGAGCGCGGCGAGATCTCGGCCGACGAGGCGGCAGCGAGGCTCCGCCGATGAACCTGCCGCCCGCCATCGTCGACCTGTCGGTCGCTCCTCGGACCGGGCGGCACATCCGGCTCTGGCTGCCGCTCTTTCTGCTCTGGCCGCTCCTGCTGGTGCTCGGCCTTCTCGGTCTTGCACTAGCGACCGTCGCCGATGTGATCCTTGTGTTGACGGGGCGACGGTTCCACCACTTCACCGGTCTGCTGCTGCGCGCCTTCGCGGCCCTCGTCGCCAGCCGCGGCACAGCCATCAACGTCTCCACCGCAACGTCGGCCGTCGCCGTGACGGTCAAGTGAAAGGGAGTGTAACGATGAGTGACGACCGTTCGCGCATCCTCACCATGCTCGCCGGCGGCAAGATCAGCTCCGAAGAGGCCGAGCGCCTGCTCGACGCGCTCGACGCGCGCAAGGCGTCCGAGGCCAGCGCCGCCCCAGGCGCATCGGCCATTGCCGGCGATCCCGAACCGTTGCTTCGCGCGCTGCCGAAGTACCTGTACGTCAAGGTTACGGCGGTCAACGGCGACAACGTCGACGTGAAGATCCCGATCGCTCTCGTGCGTTCGGGTCTCAAGCTCACGTCGCTCATCCCCCCGCAGGCGATGGATCAGATCAACGCTTCGATGTCACAACACGGCATGTCGGTGGACTTCACCAACCTCAAGCCGGACGACATCGACGAGCTCATCAGCAACCTGCGTGAGATGGAAGTCAACGTCGACAGTCAGAACGGCGACAAGGTGCGCGTGTTCTGCGCCTAGAAGAGCAGCCGCTCGTCTCGCCCGCAGACGACCGGCGAGCGCCGCAAGGTTGCCGCCGGCGCTAGCGCAGCCGCTTCGACGGCAACTGCATGCCGAAGCTGGTCGCACTCGCGCTGGCGGCCATGTCGGCCAACTTGTCGAGCAGCTCGTCTGTGGTCGCGTCGGGGTTGACGAATCCGTGGTCGGCAATCAACAGGATGGCCGGACCGTCGTAGGCGGCGATCGCCTCTTCGTCGTCGGAGTGAAAGAGCCGACGGATGTGATTGACGCGCGTGTCGTCTTCAGGGAGCGCGGCGACGTCTTCGACCGCGCGCGCCAGCACCTCGGCAGAACGAGCGTGGCGGGATTCATCCGGCTGCTCCGCAGCCTTCTTCGCCCGCCACTCGGCGCTCACCTCGAGTTGCCGGACCAGATCTTGCTTGCTGAAGTTCACTGCACCCTCCGTGAGACCGTTCGTCGGCATCATTGTCTCAGAATTCCGGCGACACCCGGAAGCGGTCCTGCGGACGGAGCAGCGAGCGCGTCGCCGGCGGCCGCGCCACACCTCGCGTCGCGGCGCGGCAGGACGCGTTGCGGCGCGCGCCCGAGCGGCGGAGAATAGTCGCTCCGCACCACGAACAGCAGCGAGGGTAACGCGCGCCATGATGCCAGCAGATGACCAACTCACCACGGCTCGACAACGGATCGCCGCCGCGTACGATCCCGCACTTCTGCATGACGCCGGGCGGCGACTGGCCGACCTGCTGGCCGCCAACCTGGAGCGCGCCGAGCACTCGGCCGGCGCGGTGCTGCCGTGGGCCGAGCCGAGCACGGCGGTCGACGAGGCGCGTGCGTTTCTACGTGACGAAGCCGGATCGGAGCCGGAGACGTCGGCAGCCGGTGATCAGTTCGCCGCCCTCGTCCGCGTCATGCTCGAGCGCGGGCTGAACCTGCACGACCCGCGCTACATCGGCCATCAAGTGCCGGCCCCGGTACCCCTCGCCGGCCTCTTCGACGCCGTCGGATCCGTCACCAATCAGGTGATGGCGGTCTACGAAATGGGTCCGTGGGCGAGCGCCGTGGAGCTGGCCATGGTGCGCGAACTGGGCGAGGCCATCGGCTGGGCGCCGGATACGTTCTCCGGGACCGTGACTCACGGCGGCTCCCTCGCCAACCTCACGGCGCTGCTCACCGCTCGCAACGTGGCTCTGGGTGAGTCGTGGGATCAGGGGCTGGCCGGCGGCGCGAGCCAGCCCGCTCCCGTCCTTCTCACTCACGCTGAGGCTCACTACAGCGTGGCACGCGCCGCCGGCATCCTCGGTCTCGGCAGCCGGCAAACCGTGCGCGTCGGGCTCGACACGCGCGGCCGCATGGACCCACGGCGACTCGACGAGGAGCTCGCTCGCCTGCGCGCCGAGGGCCGGCCCGTCGTCGCCGTCGTCGCCTGTGCCTGCGCCACACCCATCGGCGCCTTCGATCCGCTCGAGGAGATCGCCGCCGTCTGCCGCAAGCACGGCGTATGGCTGCACGCCGACGCCGCGCACGGCGGCTCGGCTCTGCTCAGCGAGCGCCACCGTCACCTGCTCGCGGGCATCGAGCACGCCGACAGCGTCGTCTGGGATGCGCACAAGATGCTCTTCGTGCCCGGCTTGTGCGCCTTCGTCCTCTACCGTGACCGAAGCCGTGTCTTCGACACCTTCCGCCAGGACGCGCCCTACCTCTTCGACCCGGCGGCCCCCGGCTTGGCCGACTACGACAGCGGCGTACGCTCGGTGGAGTGCACCAAGCGCGCCGCGGCCTTCGGCCTCTGGGGCGTGTGGTCGCTGTTCGGGCGGCAGCTCTTCGGAGACATGGTCGACGTGACCTTCGCCCTCGGCCGCACCCTGCACGCGAAGCTCACGGCCGCCGACGACTTCGTCCCGCTACACGAGCCGCAGTGCAACATCGTCGTCTTCCGTCACGTCCCGGCCGCGCTCGGCAACGCTCCACGTGAACGCGTCGGCGACTTCCAGCTGGAGCTGCGACGGCGCATCATCGAGTCGGGCGAGTTCTACATCGTGCCCGCCAAGCACGACGGCACCGGCGCCCTGCGCGTCGCGATCATGAACCCGCTGACCACGCCGGAGCATCTCGACCGGCTCCTGGATGCCCTGCGACGACACGGACGGGAGTTGCTCGGCGCAAGCGCGTGAGGCACGAGGTGAGCGCGTGAGGCGCGAGCCGTGACCCCTCCGCTCGCGCCACTCCACGTTTGATCCGAATCCGGACGCCCGACAAGCACGAGCGGCGCAGCGCCCGGCAAAGCGGCTCCCCACGCCGACGGACACAAGAATGGCAACGGCCTCTCGAGGCCGACCAAGGAACGGGCCGCGGCGCGCCGTAGACTCCCGCAGCACCCGCACCGCATGGTGCGGAGCGCGCGCCGTCATGAGAGAAGGGGCAACCGGGGCAGCTGTGGCGGACGAGGCCACCATCTTCACGATCGGTTACGAGCAACGCTCGGTCGCCGACCTGATCACAATTCTGCGTGAGAACGGCATCCGCCGCCTGGTGGACGTTCGCCTGACACCCTGGAGCCGGCGACCAGACTTCTGCATGAAGCGGCTCATGGCCTCCCTCGACGGCGCCGGCATCTGCTACGAGCACTGCGGCGTGCTCGGCAACCCGCCGGAGATCCGCGAGCTCTACCGCGCCGGCGACAGCGAGGCCGGCGAGCAGTGGTTCCGCGAGCACTTGCAGGCCAACGCGCGTCCGGCCGTGGACGACCTCGCCCACGTAACCGCGCACGAACCCGTCGCGCTCCTGTGCCTCGAGCGCGACCACCGCCTATGTCACCGTTCTGTGGTGGCCGCATTCACGGCCGAGCGCAGTGAGAACCCGCTCGTGATTCGGCATCTATAGCGACACGTGGCGCGCCCGAGCCAACTTCACCTGTCGACGCGGCAGTCGATCGTCCGCGTCACGCGCAAGATGGTCAGGGCCGCCCTGAGGGGCGGCCCTGACAGCTCAGTTCGTCTGCTGCAACGGTAGCTTCGCCGTTCAGATCTCCTCGCTCACAGCGCTCGCCCGCGTCTCGATCAGCAGCGCCGTCTCGGTGGCACCCAGGTACTTCTTGACGTCGGCGATCAAGTCCTTGAGCGCTGCAATCGCCGCCGCATCGTCGTCGCGCGCCAGCGCCTCGGAGGCCGCATCGACGTGGGCAAGCAGTGTGTCGGCCAGCGTCGCGTCGATCACCCCATCATCGACGAGCGCCGTAATGAAGGCGCGCAACCCAGGCAGGTCGGGGACGTACTCGTCGGCGCCGATATCCGCCATGGGCGCGCCGTCGCAGTCGCCGTCGACAATGCGCTTGTCACCATCGAAGTCCACCACGGGCAGCGTCCACGGCCAGATGAGGTTGCCGTGTTTGAGGGTCTCGCCGGCGTCGATACACGGCGAGTCATACTGCAGATGGAAGTCACCGGCGACGGGACTCGCCAAGAGAGGGTCGACGTCGTAGAGATTGTCGAGCTCCGTGAATCCGGGGAAAGAGACTCCGGAGACGTGGCTGATCTCCGGGGCGTCGTAGTTAGGCTGCCAACGGATGTTGTTGAAGAACAGGCAGTTGGTGAGCGTTCCACCTCGAGGGACGTTGTAGGCGACGCCCCCACCCTCGGACCGGACGGCGTTGTCGCTGAAGATGCAGTTCGTGATGGTGCCGGCGGCGCGATAGCAGTTGATGGCGCCACCGGTCTGCGTGTACGGCCGAAAGCGCGGTTCGGGCCCCGAGGGCATGAGACGCCAGCCGTTCTTGTAGAAGGTGCAGTTCAGGATGTCGGTGACGGCCATGTTGAAGATCGCCCCGCCGCGCCCCCCGGAATACGTGGTGAAATTGGCGACAAAGACGCAGTTGGTGATAACCGCCTCGGTCAAGTAGTTGACCATCGCACCGCCGTGTCCGGCCGAGTTCTGCGTGAAGGTACAGCCGTCGATGGTCGCCGAGCCGGTATCGTTGAACATGCCGCCGCCCCCGTCGCCGATATCCCGGCAGTAGGCGAAGTTCTCGTCAAAGGTACAGCCGCTGATGCTCGGCCAACTCTCATCCGGGTAGGAGCCGTAGGTACCTGAGTTGTACATGCCGCCGCCCTGGCCCCAGGAAAGCGTCCCGAAGGCGCCGCCCGCCCAGTTAGACCGAAACGCGCAGTTGGTCACGACGGGTGCGCTCTGCTCGTTGTACATGCCGCCACCGGCAGCGATCGAGAATGTCGTCACGCCATCCACACGGTTGTCGCTGAAGACGCAGTCGGCGACGGTGAGAGCGCTCGCGTAGTTGTACATGCCGGCACCTCGCGAGTCCCTTTGCCGCAGTTCCCAGGCCCCCGTGAAGCGATCGCCCTGACCGGCGGTGACTGTGAAGCCGTCGAAGACGGCGCCTGTCACCTCGCTGGCGTAGACGACGTGGTAGCTGTTGTCGGTGGCGTCGCCGGCAACCCCTATGTCGCCGCTGAGGACGGTCAGTGCGGGATCCGGACTCCTCTGCGCCAGTTGCCTCTCGACGCCCACAAAGCCGCCGTAGAGCGCGACACCGCTCTTGAGACTGAAGGCGGCCGTGCGCGCATCGGCGGAGCCGTCCAAGGACACGCTGGGCTTGTAGGTCCCGGCGGCCACCCAGACGCTGTCGCCGGCGACCGCGACGGCGAGAGCGCTCTGCAGATCGGTGAAGGCGTTCTTCCAGCTCGTTCCGTCGTTGACACCGGCAGCGTCGTCGTTCACGTAGTACGTGACCGGTTTCTGGACAGTCCCCGCGTACGCCGGCCCCCCGATCGCGAGCATCAAGGCAAGCACCGCCGCCGTCCCGACCACGAACGCAAAGCGTCTCATTGCGACTCCTTCCCCCAGGGGCTTCGCTCACGCCTCGCGGCCGATCCCGGAAGACACGACGCCCACGGCTCCCCATACCTCTCGAGCCGATTGTGTCGCAGGCAAGACGCCGGCGCACTGTCCGCATGGACAGTCTGAGGGACAGTCGAGGGACCGTCAGATGCCGCCGGGCAGGCCGAAGTGTGGGATTAAGATAAAGAACTGAGGGCGTGCATCCGAGAGGGAAAGAGAGATCCCTCTCTCCGGGCATTCGAGATGACAGCCGCACAGACAGCTTCGTACTCCTATAGCGGGGCACTGCTGCCGTCGCTCCTAGCGATGCTCTTCATCGCGCTCCTGGGTTTGTACGGCTGGCGCCGGCGCAACGTCCTCGGCGCGCTCTTCTTCGCGATCGCATGTCTGTTCGGCGTCGCCTGGTCACTCGGCTCGATCTTGGGCGAAGCCGCCACAGATCCCGGCACCAAGATCTTCTGGCTCAAGTTCACCACCATGTGGCAGTTGCCGCTCGTGACCGTCGGCACCTGTTTCGTGATTCAGTACGCCGGGTTGGGTCGCTGGCTGACCCGACGAGTGCTTGTAGCGCTCGCCGTGCCGCCGGTCCTCTTCGCGGCCGCGATCGCCAGCGACAGCCTGCATCACCTCGCCTGGACCAGCCTCACGGTCAGCGATGGGGTCGTTCGCGCCGTTTACGGCCCCCTCGTCAACGCAAGCCTCGCCTACAGCTATGTCCTGTTCGCCATCAATGTCGCGGTGCTGGCCTGGCTGTTCATCCGCTCACCACGGCACCGTGCACCCGCCGTCTTGATGGTGCTCGGCCGCGCCGGGGCGCGTTTCGCCTTCGAGTACGGCGTCGTGCGCTTGTCCTTCTCGCCCCAGTGGGATCCCGACCTGTTCGTCCTCCTCGTGTCGTTCGGCATGTACGCGATAGCTCTGTTCGGGTTTCACGTTCTCGACCCGATCCCCGTCGCCCGCAAGGCGGCTCTCGCCACGATGCGCGACGGCATGATCGTCGCCGACGGCGACGAGCGAATCGTGGACGTCAATCCGAGCGCCGCGCGCGCCCTCGGGAGGCAAGCCTCCGACCTGCGCACCCGGCCCCTCGCTGAGGTGCTCACCATCGACGAGGCCGAGCGCTTCAGGGAAGGCGAGGATGAGGTCGGTCCCGAGCCCGTCGCGCGCGACATGAACGGCCGAAAGTACGTCGTCGAGGCGAAGCCGCTCAAGGATCAGCGGGGGCAGCCGCTCGGCCGCCTGGTCCTGCTCCACGATGTTACCGAGCACCAGCGGGCACAGACACGCCTCCTGGAACAAGAGCGAGTGGTGGCGACGCTACAGGAGCGGGAGCGGCTCGCCCGCGAACTTCACGACAGCGTAGGCCAGGTGCTCGGCTATCTCAGCATGCAGGCGCAGACGGTGAGCAAGCGTCTGCGCGACGGCGACACCGAGAAGGCGGAGGAGCAGCTCAGCCGATTGGCTTCCGTCGCGCAGCACGCCCACGCCGACGTGCGCGAGTCCATCCTTGCACTACATGCCGCCCCCTCCGCAGGCTGGGTGTTTCTCCCCGCACTCCGGCGCTACCTGGACGATTTCGAGACACACTACGGAGTGACGACGAAGCTCACGATCGCCGGATTGACCGATGACTCGTTCCCGCCGTATGCCGGCGTGCAGTTGCTGCGCGTGATCCAGGAAGCCATGACCAACGCGCGCCGCCACGGACACGCCCAGACCATCGCCGTCACTCTGGAACGACGCGCGGCCGAAACGAGCATCACCGTGATGGATGATGGTGACGGCTTCGACCCGCTCGCCGCCGCCGACGGCGATCACCACCTCGGCCTGGGCTTCATGCGCGAGCGGATGGCGCAGATAGACGGCAGCGTTACTATCGATTCCAGCCCTGGCGCCGGGACACAAGTACATCTCACGGCGCCGTTGATCGGCGGACAGGAGGACGCACAATGAGAGTGCTGCTGGCGGACGACCATACCCTCCTCCTGGAAGGTCTGCGCAACCTCCTCGAAGCGCACGAGATAGAGGTGGTCGGGACGGCCAGAAACGGGTGCGAGGCCGTCCAGCTGGCCAAACAATTGCTCCCCGATGTGATCCTCATGGACATCCGTATGCCCGTCTGCGACGGACTCACCGCCACACGGCTCATCAAGTCCGAGTTGCCCGAGATGAAGATCATCGTGCTGACCACATCGGCGGACGAACAGGACCTGTTTGAAGCGGTCAAGTCCGGAGCCGGGGGCTACCTTCTCAAGAGTATGGACGCCGTGAGCCTCATCGAAGCGTTGCGCGACGCGCAACAGGACGTGCCGCCCTTCGCCCCCGGGCTCGCGGCGAGACTGCTGGACGAGTTCGCGCGGAGCTCCGAGGACTCAGACGAGAGCGCTGCAGAAGGCGAACGCGCAGCGGGCGCGAGCCCGGCAGACGGCATCGCGCCCGAGAAGGACGCGACGCGCCTCGCCGAGACCCACTCCCGCACATCGGAGACGCCTCCGGACGAGCCTCTCAGCTCGCGACAGGTCGAGGTGCTTGCGCTCGTCGCGCAGGGCCTGTCGTACAAGGAGGTCGGCCGGCGCGTGTACCTCAGCCCGCGCACCGTGAAGTACCACATGGCCGAAATCATGCGAAAGCTCCATCTGCAGAACAGGGCTCAAGTGCTGGCCTACGCCGGCCTCCTGCTGTCGGAGTGCGAGGACGAGGAGACCGCCTGAGACGCGTCACGGGGAGGGCTCGGCGCGCAGCGCCGTCCGAGCCCTCCCCGCAACGGTCACTTCAGTGACGCGAGCACGGTGTGCTCGACGCCGTCGCCAAGGTCGACACGCAGTTGGTAGGTGCCGCGTGTCAGACCCTTGGTTCCCCAATTGAAGATGTACTGATCGCTCTCGGGATCGTAGCGGAAGAGATTGCCGCTCGTCGCCGCACTAGTGCTGATCGCCTCGACGGAGTCACCGACGATCCCGTCGGAAACCTTGGCGTAGAAGAAGCCGGCCGCGAGATCGGTGATGCCGGCACTGTCGCCCGCGAGCGCGAACTTCACCGGCACCGTGCTCCCCAATCTGAAGACGGAGGAGCCATCGGCGTTGATCGGCTGCAGGAACCCCGACCAGCCGATCGCCGGTACCACGACCGGCGTAACCGTCACGGTGAAGCTGCCGGTTGCCGTGTTGCCGGACGCGTCAGTCGCCGTGCAGTTCACGGTGGTCGTGCCCAATGGGAAGGTCGAGCCGGAGGCCGGCTCGCAGGTTACGGCGAGAGGCACGCCGGCCGTATCTTCGGCGGTCGCCGCAAACTCGACGACCGCGCCGGCGGCGCTTGCCGCCTCGACCGTCACGTCGTCGGGCAGGTGAAGAACCGGCGCCACGACCGTCACCGCCTCTATCGAGATGTAAGACAAGACCTGACCGAAGGCGGGAACGGCATAGCCATCGGTGTTCAATTCAACCGCGGCGCCATGTGGATCGACCGTCAGTACATCGAAGCCGACGCCGCCGTCCACGAAAATGGTGCCCCCGGCAGGCGCTGAGATGTCGAAGCGATTATCGCCGTGGCCTCCGACCAGGCGGACGTTCTCGATGTAGCCGAGCCCCAGCCCGGCGTTGTCGCTGCCTTCGCTCCACACGAGGCCGGTCTCCGAGAGGGAGAAGTCGCCGTCGCAGACCTCAACGACCGCGTCGGTCCCACCGGTGCTCACCTCGGTGATCGTGTTCGCCCCGGGTCCACCCCTGAACTCATCATTGCCGGCGCCGCCGACCATGGCGTCGTCGCCCGCGCCACCAATCAACACATCGCTGCCGGCGCCACCGCGAAGCGTGTCGGCGCCGTCGCCGCCGTCGAGCACGGTTTGACCGCCGAATGTCGAGGCAGTGAGCGTGTTGTTCCCCGGCCCCCCGGTCAGGCGCGCGGCTTCGATGCCGGTCAGGATATCGTTGCCCTCCGCCCCGATGGTCAGACTCGTGTTGGTCAGAGTGAAGTTCGCATCGCGGGACTCGACCACCGTGTCGACGCCACTCCCTCCGATGATCAAGTCGCGCCCCGGTCCACCGGTGACGACGTTGTCCAGCGCGTCGCCGGTGAGGATGTCGTTCCCCGCACCGCCGATGATGTTCTGGATGTTGCCGATCCCGGACGTCGCCGTCGCCGTCAGCGCGCCGAGATTGACGGTGACGGCGGTTGCGTACGCCGAGTAGTCCAGCGTGTTGGCGCCGGCGCCGCCGTCGATCCTCACCCCGCTGGATGCTGTGGCGACGACGAACGTATCGTCGCCGTCGCCACCGTACAGCGTCCCGATCCCGCTGAAGGCGATGCCGTTGTAGCCCGAGACGCTCACGGTGCCGGCATTCGCCGCCGTCAACGCCCACGTCGTCGTCGCACCCGGGATGGCCACCTCCACAGTGTCGGGCACGGCTCCCACGATCTCGCTGACGTCGTAGTGGATACCGGCACTGTCTTCGACGTCCGGTATCGAAGGATCGCCGCCTTGGTCGACGATGCGGAACGTCGCGGTCGCGGCCGACGCCGGCGGAGGGCCGGCCAGGGCCGCGGCCGCCAGCGTCACCGCCGCCAGAGCCGCCAGCAAGACAGCTCTGTAGTTGTGGTTGCTCATGAAGCGCCTCCCTCTCGGAACTGTTTCGGCCCCTGCCCTGCGCCGTCGGCGATGAGCGCTACGAGAGCGTCGGCAGAGAGTTCGCGGTACTGGCGGCCCGTCCAGAGCCGTACCAGGTTGACGTCTGGACTTATGCCGAACAGCAACAAGTCCGGATCGTTCTCGAGCAGGCAGAAAGCCTCCGCCGGATGGCCGTCCTCGATATCGAAGAGGATGACGTCGGGCCGGCATGCCCGAAGCTCGACGGCGCTGGGCCGCGGAGCCGGGAGGCGGATCAACTCGAACCGAGACGTCCTCCCAAGGCTGGCACCGACGCTGCCGAGGACGATCGAGTCACCGTAGAGGAGGATGCGCCGCTGCCCGCCCATTCCTGTGCCTTTCGCGGGATGCATGTACCTACCCGACTCTCCGGCAGACGAGGGCGGCGGACAATGTCCCGCGGGACAGTCGCGGGACAGTCGCGGGACAGTCTGGAGAGTGAACAAGTGGGGGAAGAATCCTCCAAGAGCAGCCCGCACACTGGAGAACGCCCATGCGTTACACAATCCACGACCTCGCAGCGATCTCGCGGTTGTGATTGGCGCGACGAACAAAGCCGGTCGCGCCCTCAGCGGCCTGGCGGCGGGCGCCGTGGCAGGCGCCGTCCTCCTCGGCGTGCTCGCCCTCGGCGGTCGCGTCGGATTACCGAACGTGCCGTTCATCGTGTTCGAATGGCTCGTGCGCGTGCTGCCCGGCGCCCTTGTGGTCTGGGGCCTCGAGACGACGCTACGCGTTCTCGAGGCCCTCGGCCTCAACATCAACGACACCGCGAAGACGGCGGAGGCGGCACTCGCCCAGCTCTGCGTCTTCGTGCCGGCGGCGATCGCAGGGCTCCTCTTCTTCATCCTGGTCGATCCGCGACTCACCGCCCGCGCGCCGGGCATCGGCCGCATCGTCGGCTTCATCGCGGGCGTCGCGATGGCCTTCCTCGTGCTGTGGGAGAGCGCCGTGCCTACGCCGAGCGTCGTCGCGGGCGCGGTTGCGGTGATCGCCGTGTACTTCGTCTGGGGATGGACGCTCGGCCGCCTCTTCCTTGCCGCCTATCCCGCGGCGAAGCCGGCGGCGGTCGAGCCGGCATCGACGGCAACGGTCGAGCCGGTAGGGGCCGAGCCGGCGGACGAGGCCCGTGCTGCCGCGCCGACCGAGCCGGCTTCGACGGCGGTGGCCGCAGCCGACGAGGCCTCCGCCGAGCGCCTCGACCGCCGCCACTTCGTCATCCGCATGGGCGGATTGGCGGCGACGTTCGTCGTGCTCGGCGCCGAAGTCGCTCAGGTGCTGAACGCCCAAAGCGGTTCGACCGTACCCGAGCTCGTCACCCCGCCGATCCCGTTCCCCAACGCGGACTCTCCCGTGAAGCCCGTCCCGGGGACGCGGCCGGAGTACACGGCCGTCGCCGACCACTTCGTCGTCGACATCGATCTCACGCCGCCGACCATCGACGCCGCCTCCTGGCACCTGCGCATCGGCGGCCTCGTCGCCAACCCCGTGGATCTGACGTACGAGCAACTCACCACAGACTACGAGGCGCACGACCAATTCATCACCCTGTCGTGCGTGTCGAATCCGGTTGGAGGGCCGCTTGTGGGCACGACCGTGTGGAGCGGCCCTTCTCTGTGGGACGTCCTGAGCACGGCGCAGCCTCTGCCCGAGGCGCGTTATGCTCACATCCTCTCACATGACGGCTACGACGAAGTCGTCGAGCTCGCCGCCGCGCGCTCAGACTCGCGCATCATGCTGGCCCATTCCTGGAACGGCGAGCCACTGACCGCAAAGCACGGCTTTCCCTTGCGCATCTACGTCCCCGACGTCTACGGAATGAAGCAGCCCAAGTGGATCACCGAGATCGTCCTGGTGCCTAACTTCATCGCCGGCTACTGGGTCTCGCGCGGCTGGAGTAGCGAGGCTCAGGTGTGGACCGGTTCGGCGATCGACACCGTCGACACCGGCGGCCTCGTGACGAGGGATGGACAGAGGTACGTGCCCGTCGGCGGCATCGCCGACGCCGGCGCCCGCGGAATCTCTAAGGTTGAAGTTCAAGTTGATGGTGGTGCCTGGGAGAAGGCCGAACTGCGGCAGCCCCTCTCGTCGCTCACCTGGGTGATCTGGCGCTACGAGTGGCCCTGGCAGCAGGGGCGCCACACCTTCGCCGTGCGCGCCTACGACGGCCAGGGCAAGTTGCAGGAGACCGCGCCGCGCCCGCCCGATCCCGCCGGCGCGACCGGCGTGGATACGGAGACGGCGACGGTGTTGTAGAGAGGCCGCCGCGCGTGCCTGAGGCGAGGCTGTACGGCACCGTCTTGCACGCCCGATTTGCCCGGCCTCGTCTACATCAGGTCCCCGCGCCGAGTGCCGCCAGGTAACGCGCACACGCAAACACCCGGTTGCGTTTCTTGCCGGTGAGCTCCGTGGCGATGCCCATGCCCACAAGTTCGGCCATGGCCGATGATGCAGCCGGGAACGACAGACCAGAACGAGACACGGCCTCGGTGAGCTTGAGCAGAGGCCGAGCCTTGAACGCCTCGTGGATGCGTAGCGCCGACCCGGCCCGCCGCCCCGCCGCCTGAATCCGCTCACGATCCTTCTCGAAGAGCCGCGTCAGGTCGCGGGCGGTGGCAGTCGCGCCATCCGCCGTCAGGACGACGCCCTCGAGGAAGAAGCATGATCGCATGGCCAGCGAAGCGCTCGTACTCGCGGCCGTTGTGGAAGTCGTTGGCGAGATCGCCGCTCACGCGGAACCGATAGTCCGTCCGCCGCGGAGCCCTACGGGCCGGCGGCCGCTCAATAGCACTCCGTGTTCTTCGTGGCACTCCGGGCATTAGTCCGGCGTCACCGTGACGTAGCCGGCGTCGTAGAGACGGTGGATGTCGGCGCGCAAGAGGAGTCCGTTGGGAAGCGAGTGCTCGCCGCCCTCCGCGTAGGGGCGCACGTGCGCGGCCTCGAGAGCCGGCAGCGAGCGCTCGCCCGAGACGGCGCAGGCGCCGTGGGCATTGGTGACGGCGACACGGAAGGCGCCTTGACCGAGGCGCGGCGTCACGGTCTGAGGAGTTCCGTAGCGGCGAAGCTCTGCCGCGAGTAGCTCCGCATCCGGCCACGTCCGCGCCGCTCGCTCCAGGCACTCGGCGAGGATGCGTTGCCCGTCGCCGTGCGCCACGTCGATCGTCTTGCCGCCCTGGATGCGCGGATGCCAGGCGGCGTGATCGGCGACCCAGTAGTCACGAGGGAAGAACGTCGGCTGCGAGATGATGATGCAGCCGACCTCGTAGTCGCGCGCGTGGGCGAGCAACGCGCTCCCCGTACGGCGGCGAATCCCCTCGACGCGCGCCGCCATTTCGCTGCATGTGTCGTGCCGTTTGCGGCCGCCAGGCTATCTCCATCAACCCGCGTCCCCGGTCTTGCCCGCGCCCCAGTGCCGTTGGTAGTCCGGGCCGCCGGATCGCGGCTTGGTCGAGGGTTCGCGAATCATCACCGTGAGTGGTATCGGGAAGTCAGTACCGAGAATGGCAGCCTCGCCCGGACGCAAGTTGGGCAGAAACGCGGACGCAGCACGGTCGATCTCCCCGCAGGCGCGCTCTACAACCTCGCGGTCCCGGTCGTTGGTCATGCGGTGCGCCACGAGGGTGCCAATCTGACTAAGGACGCCTTCGGTGATGTCCCTTGGGCGTTGACTCGCGAGGCAGACATTCAGTCCGTACTTGCGCCCCTCCTTGGCGATCAGCTCGAAGGCATCGAGCCTAGCCGCATACTCCTCCGATCCAATCCGTTGCCCGAGGAAGTTGTGTGCTTCGTCAACCATGACTACCGTTGGCTTCTCTCGGAACGCGCCCGCGCGGGCGCGCTCCAGCAGGTGACGCCCGATGACGTTGGCAATGATCTCGCGGGCGTGGTACTCAAACGCGACGCCGCTTAGGCATATGCGCAACAGCTTGTTGCTCCCCTTGATGAAGTCATCAATGTGAGCTGTCAATGGCGAGCAGTCGCCGTCGCCGAACACACAGGAAAAAGCAGGTGACGTCAACACGCCGTTGATGCGCGCGACTAGCGACAGGCAATGGGAGAAGTTGCCATCCTCGCCGCCCCACCTTGTAGGGTCCTTGACTCCTCTTGCATTGCCGAACGCCTCGGGATAGACGCATTCCTGCTCTATCTGCCTGACCAGCATCTCCGCATCAAACGGCTGCCTCGGATCGTCCAGCCTGCCGGCAGTGGTGGGTTCGTTCTCGGCGGCTTCAACCTCGATCTTGGACTGACCGATCTTCTCGATGAAGCCGCGTGGCGCAAGTGCCGGCCTCAACTTCGCGAGGCGAAGGCTTCGCATGGCCGCCCGCAGTTTCGGTCCCTGCACCCTGCCTGCAGGCTCAAACAGCGCAACAAAATCCGATTCCAGAAAGCTCGTCGGCGGGAGCAGGCAGGCTGTGGATCCCCCCGCAGTTTCCACTGGACTGCCGAGGTGACAATGCACAACACAGTCACCACGGAAGTCGCAATACTCAGCAGTGGCATCGATGAGAATCAGGCTGGCGTTGTGCTCGATGCATTCCTCGACAATGCGCGCGGTGGTCCAGCTCTTGCCGCCGCCAGTTGCGCCTAGTATCGCGCAATGGCGTCCGAAGAGCCGTTCGGGCTCGATCGAAACGACGCTCCCGAGAGTTGTTTCGATGACTCCAAGTTCCAGAGCAACCGTGTTCTCGTCGGTCGCCCTCGGGTTCATAAGCTGCGAGAGAAGGGCAATGAAACGATGCGGCGCCGCATAGATCCGATCCCCGAGGCGCGGGTAGTGGTCGACACCGGCCGTAACCTTCAGGGTATCCATTGCGACGCATCCAAGAAGCTGGACTTGCCCGAGCGCATCCAAATCGCTGTTCCCCGCGAAGTCCCGCCTGATAGAACGTCGCTCAGGCTCACGAAGGTGAACCTCGGAAATGCGGCCCAGTAGCAGACTCTGTTGCCCTTCGACCAGCACGAACTCGCCGACCTCTCCACGGCCATACCGAGCGCCCGAGAAGTGCGAACCGCTCGACCTGCCCGCGTCGCTGAGATTGACACCAACCATCCGCGCAGCGACCGACGAGACTACGCCCAGGACTAGCTCCGGTTTGAGCAGTCCACGAGAGAACTCCTTGTCGATGGACGGCGTGGTCATTGTTCTCTTGACACCCCCTGAATGGCTCGCATCAAGACGTCCGCTGGCGCCAACGACTTCAGATCAGGGGTCATTTCGGCGAAGTCCTCAAAGGAGGCCGCCACGAACCAGATGTCCTCTCCGAGATCGCTCAGGCTCTCAAGCTGCACCCAGTATTCATTGCCGGTCTCGCACTTGGTCTGTGCCTCGGGGTCCACGATGATCAGTCGAAGATGAGGATTGGACCTCGCCGCAGAGAGCAGAGGCTCAGCCAAATGGTCGTCGTTGAAGCCGAAGCCAAGGACCAGCATGCAGGTATTTGGCTCACGCACGGCGGCGAGGTATTGCGCCATTGACTCCAGATGGGGCTGCGTGAAGCTCTGCTGATACTTGGCCCGTGCCGGGTAGATCAGACATGCTTCTTCCGGCTCAGGCCTCTCTTTTTCCACGACCGCTCCGCCTTCTGCCCTCGCCCAATTCACTGACCCGTGAAGCTTGTAGAGGAGAAACACACCCTCAAGGTAGTGACCAAGATCATCGCCGCCCTGGGGACGGCGGACTATGTCATAGCCAAAGAAACGTGGATCGTAGCGCCGGGGAGCAGCGAAGGAGAATCCATCCAGTGCGACTCCGCCCAGATCAGCTGCAGCGTGCTCGAAGCAGAGGTCATAGTTGGTGGTGAAGACCTTCAGTCGCGGGTCGCGAACGCGGCGGCGCGAGAGCCGATGCAGACACGTTTCGTGAGCACGCAGATGCCTCGCTTCTGCGAATCCCGAGCACTTCTCGAGAATCACCCTCCTGCTCGCGTTCAAGAAACCTCGGACCCCAGCGTCCTCATCAACCTGCAGGAATGCTTCGATTCGCGATAGGAAGGCTTCGATGTTGGTGTCCTCGAGATCCTGCTTCACCCTCTCAGCAACCTCTCGCGCCGCCTTCGTTGGCGGTTCACCGACGGCGTACTTCCACAGATCCGCCATTGACGGTCCGCCAGCGGACAGCGAGCAGCCTGAACCGGCGAGTACGACGAGATGCTGCATCTGCAGCGAGGCGAGCAGTGCATTCTTCAGTTCCTCGAGACTGCTCCTGGCCTCGTCCTGCTTGTTTTGGTCGCCATCCTTGCCGCTCGCATCAAGAGACCGCCAATTGGCTGCACCGGGTGACTTGAACGCGCGTTGCGGCTGCCCGACGGTCCCGTGGGCGGTCATGCATGCCCTCTTCTCTTGGCGCCTGTGGTCTCGTACACCTTCAACACCTCATCCCCATAGTGGTTGATGACCTTGACAGCGATCTTGCCGGTTGACGGCGCATCGAACGGGCGGCTGACGGTGCTGTAGAGGGTTGACCAGGCCGCCTCGTCGATCTCTGCCTTGAGCGCGCGCCGGAGCTTCTTGTAGGGCTCGCCGGCGCCGGTGAAGTAGGCGTGGCGGACGAAGAAGCTCTCCTCGTTGTAGTCGCTGTCGATGAACCAGCAAGCGATCTCGTCGGTCGAGTTGGAGCGGATCTCACCGGTGGTGGGGTCGTAGACGTCGAGGCCACGGAGTTCCTGGGCCGGCAGCCGAGTCGTCAACTCAGTCACGCGATAGCGCCCCGGATTCACGACGCCCGCCCTACGCCTTCGATGCTGATGGCTTGTCGTCACTGCGCGCATCGACCAGCACGACTTCGGGATTCCCGGACAGGCCTAGGTCGTTGAGAATCCCGTAGACCTTGGCTTGCTCGGACTCCGAGAAGTAGAGAATGACTTTGATGGCAGCCTGTGCGTCGCTGGCCGCCCGGTAGATCTCGGCTTGCCTCTCCAGATTGCGCCTGAGATGCGTGTTGCTCGCGAGCTTGAACTCGACGATGGTCTTGTCTGCGGCTCCGCGGGACACCTTGTAGTCTGCAGGCCCTCGCCCATCATTGACTTCCCTACTCACGTCTGACGGCGTCCCGAACCATACAAAGCGGAAGAGGATCTGGACATCCTCCTCTCGCTTGACTGGTTGCCCAGACCGATCGTAGAAATACCGGAATCCGCCCTTGTTCTCCACGATGTCTTTGAAGTACTCGATTCGCGCCAGTGACTCGTCTCGAGTGTTTCCAGGGATCGTGTAGAAAGGAGTCTTCAGCTGCAGACTTTCGACCAGACGCCCGAACTGATTCACATAGAGTGCATACGAGTCCCGGACTTTCAGATCGCTCGTTGCGGCCGCTTCGTCTCCGGTGTCCTCCTTCCACTTGATGTAGAAGTCAATGATCTCTGGGAATCGTCGAAGTGTGTCTTCAATCGCCCGACTGCGCTCCTCCTTCGAGGGCTCCCTCCTCTCCGGCAGCTTCGCGTAGAAGTAGTTGTTGATCTCGGCTCGAAGCTGATCATTGTCGACGGCAACCGGTATGTCCTGGAAGCGGCGCCACATGTCTGAATGACTAATCCATGTGTCATCCCTTGTAAGGATGTCCTTGGGCGTGAGCAGAACGAAATCGTCATTATGAACTGGCAGGCGATACGTTCCGGGCATCCATCGCTCGAGCTCGTAGCTGAACGAGGTACGAGGCACGCTTATGGTGCGAACCTGCCCAGCGGACATGTACTTGTCCGCGAAAGCCTCCGTGTACGAGAGAAGGTAGTCCTTGATCAGGTTGGTCGTGAAGTCGCTGATCATGTCCTTGCCGACGCCGGGGCGGATGAGACACAGCTTCTCGAGGTGGCTGCCACGAGTGATGCGCTCTCGCCCAAAGTCCGTGAAGACGCTCACGAGATTCGCGTCAAGAGCTTCGGCGAACTGACTTCCTAGACCGCGACCACTGTTGCCCGCTTCGCAGAATCCGAGCCAGTTCTGCTTGACCTCACCGAAGTGATACCAAGCCTTCATGAGCGCGGGCGATACCCGACTTGATTCTGACTTCACGCGCAGGAAACGCAGGTATCGAATAATTCCAGCATGCAGTTCTTGGTACTCGACCTTGGGACTATGGAAGAGCAGAAACGGGTCGACGAAGAGCGGAAGATCGGTCACAAGCGAGACGTTGAACGCGCCGTACGCCTCCAGCACGTCTTCAGATACGCCGAAATGGTCAGAGAAGTAGAGCATCACTCGGCTTTCCGCCTTGCTGAACGCCCTGCCTTGGTGCTCACCCGGCCTGCCCCTCAATCTCAACGACGGGATCGCCAACTTTCACGAATGAATCGGATTCATCAATCTCGGCTTGTCCGGGGTTGTCAGCGGCTCTAAGGGTCTCGGCGGTTGTGCGGTACTTGGGAGGCGAGAAGAAGTCCACCTTGGGCATGACGCCACCACTGACCCTCGTGGTTCGCGTCCTGTAGGTGCGCGCCACACAAACACGCGGCTCAACACGAGTCGCCTCGACCAGGACCTTCTGCACTTCAACGGAGCCCAAGGTCTCACCAGTATCAGGGTCAGTGATGTCCTCCCCTCTCGGATTCAGCACTGCGAACCGCATGCCCGGAACAACTCCCTGGTCGGATCCGATGTTCAGTGCCAGTTCACGAGCATTCAGCAATCGGGCGACCTTCCCTCGGATTCTGCCTTCATTCACGTGAGTCGCCCTCCTCCACGCCTTCGGCCTTCATCACGTCGCGCAAGGCCTCCTTGTGCACGTCGACCCAGTCCATCATCGCATCCTTCACGTGCCATTCGATCTCTGTAAGAGACTCGGGCAGTGGCTGATGACCGTCCTGACAAGAGTCGCGTGCGACCCGGATCATGCGCCCAATCGACAGAAGTCGGCGTACTGCGCTGCGCGCATGCTCGGGACTCGTGCGGCCAATTCGTGCGTATGACCATCCGCCGAGGATGCTTAGCAGCGATGAGACGAGCGCGTATATGCCGTACTCGCTCGATGATGGGGGAGCCTGGCTGCCCGCCCTGGTGGCCGTCCATGCGCCAATCACGACGGCGAGGCAAATCAAGAGCCCTGGCGCAATGCGCGGTGCTAGCCAGCGCCAGAACACACGTAGTTCCGCCTTCATGACGGCATGCCGCCCATCACCCCGTACACCTTCAACACCTCGTCCCCGTAGTGGTTGATGACCTTGACGGCGATCTTGCCGGTTGACGGTGGGTCGAACGGGCGGCTGACGGTGCTGTAGAGGGTTGACCAGGCGGCCTCGTCGATCTCGGCCTTGAGGGCGCGCTGGAGCTTCTTGTAGGGCTCGTCGGCGCCGGTGAAGTAGGCGTGACGGACGAAGAAGCTCTCCTCGTTGTAGTCGCTGTCGATGAACCAGCAAGCGATCTCGTCGGTCGAGTTGGAGCGGATCTCGCCGGTGGTGGGGTCGTAGACGTCGAGGCCGCGGAGCTCCAGCTGGAGCTTACCGTCGGGGAGGGTGCGCAGCTCGATGTCGGGCTCGCCGAAGACCATGAAGAGGTTGCCGGCGCCGGTGCTCTTGAGGAGCTTCTGGTCGGCGGTATCCATGGCGAGGTCGGGGTTCATCCGCGTGATGAGGACAGTGAGGTTGGGCCACTGCTTGGCCTCCTCGCCGACGTAGGGGTCGAAGGCGAAGGCGCAGACGACGAGCATCGGGAAGCCCTCGCCCTTGCGCGCCTCCTTGGCCGCCTCCTTGACCCAGGTGGCGTCAACAGTGCCGTGCTCGGGGCCGATGGAGATGGCGGCGCGGAGGACCTTGCCGGCGGCGTCGGTGTACTCGCCGAGCGCCTGGACGTAGGTGCCTGCGTAGGGCTCGATGCGATCGAAGACGAGGCGCTCGTTCTTGACCGTGTTCTGGACGCCGGCCTTGCGCAGGTTGTCGAGGATGACGGTGACGAAGTCGGTGGCGTCAGCGGAGGCGGGAGGCCCGTTGGGGGCCGGCGGGGCTTCGCCGGCCGGCCCGTCCGCCGCCCCTGCCTCGACTCCGCCCGCCCCCGCCAGCACCCGATGCGGCGATAGGCTCTCGACCGTGAACGGCCCCGTCACGCGGATACGCGAAGAGTCGCTGATGGGTTGATCGTTGAGGGGCTCCATGTCTGCATCGCGACGAACGGCCTTGTCGATCTCCCTACGGGACATGTCTTCGCGAATGCCTTCGCAGTTCGCGTAGTGCGTCGAAGTGATCGCCGATGCGCGACGCAGTACGAATCCGCGCCGAACATCCTCGAAGAACGGTCCGTCCGACTGCGCGTCATCCCCCATCTGAGCCTGCTTCAGAGCGCCGACTCTCGAGTCGGCGAGAAGGTAGTACGGGAACGTGCCCGACATTAGGCGGGCACGCGCGAGCGCGAGCGCAACACGGCTGGTATCAGTGGTAATCCACCGGCGCCCCCATTGTTCGGCCACGAAGGCTGTCGTGCCGCTTCCACACGTAGGATCCAG
>JAWKKE010000009.1 GCA_041393415.1 Thermoleophilia bacterium
GGGCGTCTCGGTGAAGGGGCTCGCGGCGGCGGAACCGCGACCGGCGAGCAGCTTCTTGGTGAGCGTGCCCGCCTTGACCGTCTCGCGCGGCAGAAAGGCGTGGAAGTTCGTGATGACAACCTTGGCGCGGTTGAGACGATCCATGAGCTCGACCGGAACCACGTCGAGCCTACGGTAGTAGTTGCCGCCATCGTTAGGCAGCAGCACGCGCAGGCGGTCACGAATGGTGATGCCCGGCGCCACGATGAGGAACGCGTCGCTGAACCGGGCATCCTGCGGCGCCTCGACCTTGTTGAGCGCGTGCCAGGCGATCAGCATCGCCATGACGACCGTCTTGCCGCTGCCTGTCGCCATCTTGAAGGCCACACGGTCTAGGCCTGGGTTGGCGCCCTCATTGGCCTCGTGCAGCCGTGTGAGCAGGTACGCGTTGCCGAGCTTGGGCGCGTATTCCGTGAGGAAGATGGCCGTCTCGACTGCCTCGACTTGGCAGAAGAAGAGCCGCCGGTCACGCCGCGGGTCGCGCCAGTACTCGAGGAGGCGGCGCGTGGTGCGTGTGATGCCGGGGTAGTAGCGGGCGCGCCAGTCCGCCACGGCAGTGCGCACCTCGTTGATGTAGTCGTTCTCGCGCAGCCGATCTTCGGTCCATTCCGTGCCGAGCTGGAGCTGTTTGCCCTTCTTTTTGGGCTGCGCGACGGGGATGAAGTAGGCGCTCGGGCGGCGCGACTCAACGATCTCACTCGTGATCCCGTCGTCGTCGAACTTGAAGTGGCGCCGCGGCTCGGCAAACGCTGAGTTGATCACCGGATTCTCAATCACGACTTCGCGCACGCCTGCCCCCGAGCGCCGTTCGGTTGCCGCCGCGGGTACCGGACCCGCAGCACGTCGCAGTCTATCGTCGATAGGTGACAGATCGGTATAGCCGGCGTTGTTCGTGCGAATACGCTCAGATCTCGGGGTGAGATTGGGGGTGAGGAGTACGCGGGACCCGCCGCGCGGGTGGCGATGTGCGTGTGTCGCCGACGGGGCTCGCAAGCTGACGTTCGAGAGCGGTGAAGGCGTGAATCACCTCCGGCGCCTCGAAGACGCGATTGCGCCTACCCACTGTGGCCTGCGCGAGCACTCCGGCCTCGACCAGACGCGCTATCGCCTGGTTGGTGGCCTGCTCACTGCGCCCGACGAGCTCGGCGGCGCTCTGCACAGTGAGAATTGGCGCCCCCGGCAGGCGCCGTACGAGCAGATCGAGCGCCGAGTGAGCTCGCACCCTACCGAGGCGTTCACGCCAGCCCCGCTCCAGCAGGCGCACTCTCTCCTCGAACGCGTCGGCATCGGCAACCGCCCGCCTCGTCGCGGCTGCAAACAGCGCGATCCAGCGGTTCAGCCCCTGATGCGCAGCGTCCGAGTTCGCTGAGCCCTCATGACGCGTCGCCGTGAGTGCGGCAATGTACTCCCTGGACCAGGTGGCGAGGATCAGGGAGACCGGCGGCACAACGTGAGTCACAACACCTCGGCGCCGCAGCAGCAGATGAATCAGCGCCCGCCCCACGCGGCCGTTGCCATCGGCAAAGGGGTGAATGGTCTCGAATTGCGCGTGTGCGATCGCGGCTTGGACGACCGCCGGCAGTGAATCCTCGTTGCAGAACGCGCATAGGTCGGCGACCAGACTGGGAACGACCTCCGGCGGCGGCGGAACGTACTCCGCCGAGCACGGATTGAAGGAGGAGCCGCCGATCCAGTTCTGCTCGTTCCGCAGCCGTCCACCATGCACCTCGTGACGCGTGCCGCGGAGGAGACGACGATGGATCTCAACCAGTAGATCGACCGTGACACGATCACCGCGGCCAACGCCTTCGACGGCGTACGCCATGGCGTCGATGTTGGCGAGTACCTCACTCGCGCTCACGTCGCCCGTGGGTTCACCCAACTTACGCTCGGCATCGGCGCGCAGCAGGCGCCGAGCGCCGATCTCCAGCCCCTCGATGCGTGACGAAGCTACCGACTCCGTGCGCAGAAGCAGGCGCGCCAATGTCTCGCTGTCGGCCAGCGCGCCAACCTCGAGGCCGAACCGCACAAGTGCCGCCTCGGCCTCGCTCACGTCAGCGGCGACGCGCCCCTCAAGGACCACCTCGCGACCGACCAGCGGATCAGGGATGTACGCCTCGTAGTCGCAGGATAGCCGATCGCGACGCGACAGACCGGAGCTCACGTCGCTGACCCAATGACACCTGACAACCTTGCTCAAGCAACCACCTTACTCAAGGTTACATCACAAGGTTGATTATACCGCCCGCCCCCCTACCGCACCACAACCTTCGCGCTGCCCGTCTTGCTCTGCTTGTTGCCGGCTTTGTCTTTGGCGCGCACGGTGTACGTGTACGTGCCCTTTGCGGCCGGCTTCCACTTGACCGCGTACCAGACGCCGGTCTTCAGCGGCTGATAGGCAACGTACTTGGCCACCGTCTTGCTGCCGCGTTTGATCGTGAGCCGCACGTCGTAGGCCTGGGTGCTGGTCTCGTCGGTGATCTTGATCTTCAGCGTGATGTACTTGCCGCGCTTGCCCGATGCCGCTTTGGCGTAGGTGACCGGACCGACGGTGTCGGGAGCGCCGCCCGTCCTGGTGGCGATCACGCGACCGAACAGATCGACCGCCCAACCGTGCTTGGCGTCGGCGAAGCTGACGCCGGACAAGACGGTGGAGATAGCCAGCGGCTGGGACTGCCACGTGCCGCCACCGTCGGCGGTCGCCAGCACGCCGTCCCAGCCCACCGCCCAGCCCCGATTCGCATCGAGGAAGCAGACGCCGAACAGCGGCAGCGACACCCAGGAGTCTTGCCGCGTCCAGGTGGCGCCGCCGTTGGCGGTGACGAGGATGGTGCCGTCCTCGCCGACCGCCCAGCCGTGCTGAGCGTCGACGAAGTCGAGGCCATTGAGATCCGCCTCACCGCTCACGGGCTGCCGCTGCGTCGTCCAGGTCGCGCCGCCGTCCGCGGTCGTGGCCACGACCCCCTGGCGGCCCGCCGCCCAGGCGTGATTGGCGTCGCCGACCGTCACGCAGACAAGGCCGTCCCACGCGTAGTCCGCGACGACGTCGCTCAACGCGTGCTCACTCCAAGTGGCCCCACCGTCGGTCGTCGTCAGCAGCGCCGCCTCGTACGTGTCGAGATCGTAGCCGACGGCACAAGCGTGGAGAGCGTCCCAACAGGCGATGTCGTTCAGGGAGTATCTGTCGGTCGTCGTCTTCTTGACCGTCCAGGTGCTGCCGCCGTCGGCCGTCGCCAGGATCCCCAGTTCGGCCACCACCCAGCCGTGCCGAGCATCGCTGAAGGCGACGCCCTTGAGGTCTGCGGTGATCCCCGGACGCTGTGCCTTCCACGTCGCACCGCCATCTACGGTGGCGCGTACGGTACCGCCGTCGCCCACGGCCCAACCGTGCAGCCCGTCGACGAAGACCACGTCGTTGAAGCCGAGGCTGTAGTTGTCGAGCTGATACGCCTCGAACCAGCCCGAGTCGTCGCTGTAGGCGAGGGCAGGGCTCGCCCCCAGAACGAGGAGGAGGAGCATGCCGATTGCCGCGCCGAAGGCCACCGACCGAGGCACCGACACCCGACGACCGAGACCGAGACCGAGACCGAAAAGGGAACCTGATCGCATGGGGCAAACCTCCACGGGGCGGACTCCTTCACACGTTGCGCCGTCTGCACAGCACAGCGAGCCTCACTCCCGATCCTATCACCACGATCACAGAGGACACGGTATGTTCTCAACCACATTCCGTAGTCTCGCTGAGTCTCCGCGAGTCACAGCAAGGTCCAAGAACCGATGCCTTCGACGAGGTACGAACCTTCCCCTATGCGCAATGAACTCAGGGGCCTCGGCGCCGGCGCGCGAGCACGGCGGCGCGCCCCGGGAATCTCGTCCGCCCATAGACAATCAGCGCCTCGCGCCGCAAAATGGCCAGAGACGCGACCACATACAGGGCAGCGGACAAAGGGGAGAACAGTATGCATGCGCTCAGCAGACGACGCCGGTCTCGCAGACGAGCAACGCCGACGATTCTTGCGGCGGCGCTGGTGGCGCTCCTCGCCGCCGCCGTCTTTGCGGCCTGCGGCGGCGATTCAACAGAGACGCCGAGCACGGCGAGCACGGCCATCAAGATGGGCGGCACGCTGCGCGTGGGGCAGCAGCCCGGCAACGGCGGGCTCGACCCCGTCCTGCACTCGGACAACGTCGCCGACATCATGGTCCAGGAGCAGATCCTGGAGAAGCTCGTGGATCTCGATCCCGGCTTCACCGTCGTTCCGCGCCTGGCCACCGAGTGGAGCAGCGACGACAATATGGTCTGGAACTTCACGCTGCAGGACGGCGTGGAGTTCTCGAACGGTGATCCCTTCACCGCCGACGACGTGGTCTACAGCATGGGCCGCCTGCGCAGCAAGGAGCTGGGCTCGCCGATGGCCGACATCTTCGCCAACGTGACCGACGTCACCGCGGACGATGCCACCCACGTCACGTTCACGCTCAAGAAGGCCGACTCCGAGTTCCCGAGCTCGCTCACAGACTACCGTTGCCTGATGCTCGACAAGAACATCAAGAACCCCAACAAGGAAGCCGTGGGCACCGGCCCGTTCATGCTCAAGTCGCAGTCGCTCGAGGACCGCACCATCCTCGTCAAGAACCCCAACTACTGGGGCACGGACGATGAGGGCAACCAGTTGCCGTATCTCGACTCGGTCGAGTTCATCTACTCGCCGGAGAAGTCGGCGCAGATCGAGGGGCTGCTCGGCAACCAGCTCGACTGGGTTGGCGGTCTCACCGCGGAACAGAAGCAGACCGTTGAGGCCAACAGCGACTTCCAGATCATCGATTCGACGACCAACTACTGCTTCGAGCTGCAGATCCGCTGCGACGAAGGACCCGGCGCCGACCTCAAGTTCCGCCAGGCGCTCTTTGCCGGCACCAACCTGCAGGAGATCGTCGACCTGGCCGCTCCGGGCGTTGCCGATCCCGGCAACGGCACGCTGGTCGGCCCTGCCTACTCGCAGTACTACCTGCCCTCCACCGTCACGTACAACGTCGATACCGCCAAGCAATTGCTCGCCGAGTCCAGCTACGACGGCGAGCCCATCAAGCTCGTGACCCAGACCATCGACTTGGTGCCGGCGATGGCCACCGTATGGCAGCAGCAGATGAAGGCGATCGGCGTCGACGTCGAGATTCAGCAGGTGACGCCGGACGTGTTCTACGCAGACAAGGGCACCGACAACTGGTACCAGGCAGACTTCTGCATCGTCGACTGGGGCTCCCGCGCCACGCCGGTCACGTACTTCCAGCTCGCGCTCACCAGCACCGCCGCGTGGAACTACTCGCGCTGGAACAACGACGAGTTCGACACCCTCACCGCCGAGATCCCGACGGAGTCCGATGCGGACAAGCGCGCCGAGCTGTACAAGCAGGCGCAGGAGATCCTCATGGACGAGGTGCCGATGATCAACTTCCTCGTCACCGAGGGCCTCGCCGCGCAGCCGAACACGGTCCAGGGCATCACCCTGCTGCCGGACTGGTCGCAGACGCTGTTCACGACCGCGCACTTCACCGAGTAACCGAAAGTGAACAGCCCGAAGCGATCTGAGTGAACAACGAAGGAGGGGGCGCGACCGCGCCCCCTCCTTCCATCAGTACCCCAACACATGCCGGCGCCGCCCCCCGCGTCGCGGCGCTGCAAGCTGAAAGGACTCTGTATGCCCACCGCGACCCTGACGCTCTGGAACGACGCCGACTGCCGGCGACTGCACGAGGCGACTCTGCAGCTGCTCGCCGAGGTCGGCGTGGAGGTGTTGCAGGACGAGGCCTCGCTGCGTCTGTACGCCGAGCTCGGCGCCGACGTGCAGGGCACGCGCGTGCGCTTCGCGCCGGAGCTGATCGAGCGCGCGCTGGCCGCGGCGCCGCGCGAGTGGGTCGTCAAGCCGCGCGGCGGCGAGACCGAGCCGATCGTACTCAGAGACGGTGACGTGTACTGGGGGACGGGGTCGGATTGCCTCTACGTCCGCGACCCCGACACCCATGAGCGCCGCCGCGCCGTCCTCGCCGACATCGAGGGCATGGCGGCGCTCGTCGAGAAGCTCCGCCACATGGACTTCGCCATGACCATGGCGTCGCCCGACGACGTCGACCCCGCGGTGGACGACGTCGTCCACGTGGCGGCGCTACTCAAAGGCACGCGCAAGCCGCTGCTGCTCACGCCGATCAACGGCCGGCGACTGGCCCGCATCCAGGAGATGGCCGCCGTCGCCGGCGAGAAAGACAGCATCGTCGTCTACGCGATGCCCTCGCCGCCGCTGCAGCACGACGCCGACGCACTGTCGAAGGTCGTCAACTGCGCCGAGCTGCAGATTCCGCTCATTTACGCCCCGGCGCCCTGCGCCGGCACAACCGCCCCGCGTTCCGTCACGGCGACGGTGCTGGTGGCCAACGCCGAGACCCTCAGCGGTCTCGTCCTCCACCAGCACGTACGCCCCGGCGCGCCGTTCATCTACGGCGCCGGCGGCGGCGCCATGGACATGCGCACCATGAACGGCGACCCGTATGCGCTGCCCGAGGCGTGCCTTGCCCTGCAGGCCTGCTGCGACCTGGCACGCCACTACAAGCTGCCGAGCTTCTCCTACGCGGCCGACTCGGAGACCAAGCTGCTCGACGAGCAGTGGTCGGCGGAGGCCGCCCTGACGACAATGCTCGGCGGCCTCTCGCGCGCGACGCTGCTGCACGACGTGGGCTACCTCGAAGACGGCATGCAGAGCTCGTACGAGTCCATCGTGCTCGGCGACGAGCTTGTGGGCTACGCTAAGGCGTTCATGCGCGAGGTGCCGCTCGACGAGTACGCCCTCGCCATCGACGAGATCGCGGCCGCCGGCCCCGGCGGCAACCACCTGGGCACAAAGTACACACGCCGGCACTACCGTGAGTTCTGGAGCAGCGATCTGTTCGACGACGGCGGCTACGAGCGCTGGGTGGCGGAGGGCTCGCAGACGCTCCTCGACCGGGTGCGCACCCGCGTGGCGCGCCTACGCTCCGAGCCGCGCGCCTTCGCACTCAGCAACGCGCAGCTCGGGGAGCTCGAGCGCATCGTCGCCGAGGAGCGCGCCGCCGCACAGACCTGACGGCCGCGCGCTCCTCGCGCGTTCGTTACGCCATCCTGATCCGCGAACTGCCGTAGCGCGTCCGAGCTCCCGGCGGCGGCATGAAGGCGGCGAAGACGCGCATGATGCCCAGCGCGATCAGGTAGACGCCGATCAGCCAAAGCAGCGCCAAGGCGCCGGCGCCGGGCGCGACGATGAACCAGATGCCGACGACGAGCGACAAGGCGCCGGCGAGACCGTGCCAGATCCTGTGGCTGCCGGCTCGGTCGCGCACGGCCGCCCAGAACTCCACGGCGCCGGTCACGAGCAGCCACGCGGCGATCAGATAGAGCAGCGTGAGCGCCGTGAGGCCAGGCCAGATGAGCACGATGACCCCGAAGAGGGCCGCAACAGCTCCAACGGCGATGAGCCAGGCCCGGCTCTCCGAATTCCCCATCAGGCCGCTGACCACGAGCACCACCCCGTAGCCGATGGTGAACAAGCCGATCAGGAGAAGGACGGTGGCGAGACTCGCGCCGGGCCGGGCCACGAAGAGACCGCCGAGCACGATCATGAGGATGCCGCTGACGAGCGATAGAGTGATCCAGAGCCCTCTGCTCATCGGTACCCACCTCCCTCGAGTCGAGATACAGGACTGCGAATGATATGCCCCCGGAGGTATGTGCTCACACCCGGCACAAGACGAACCCCTCGGCCACGAGCTCGTCGCCGTCGGCGGTGACGACGTGTTGTCGGCCTGATCCGCCGGTGACACGTCACAGGTCGCACCCGACCTTCACGGGCCCGGTCACGGGCCCGGTCGCCTCGCTCTCCGCGGCGCAGGGTATGATCAGTACACAACGAATCGCTTCTGCGAGCGCGCGGGCGACAACGACGATCGAGGAGGCATCATCATGGCAGTACTGGTGGAGGGCATCTCGGTCGTCGTGCGTCGCGACGCCATCGACGAGCGGCACGACGGCGGCCTGCCGGCGTTCACGGAGGCGGTTCCGTCGGTGCTGTTCGCCGCCGACGACTACATCGCGGTGGTCGGCTTTCAAGCCCCGGAAGAGGCCGAGGCCTACTGCGTCACCCTGGCCGAGGCCGGAATCAACTTCGGCGACGAAGATGACGACGATGTGCCCACCGACGTCGCCGTCGTCGATCAGTTCGAAGGCATCCTCACAGACACCGACTGGCTCGAATGTGCACGCTTCGACTTCGACGAACAGGGGCACGAGATCACGGTCTGCTGGTTCATCACCGGCGAGCACCTGCACGGCGAGATCGACCTGCCCGGCGAGGAGCTCGACGTCGCCGTCCCCGCCGGCTGGGAGTACGAGCATTCGCTGAGCGCCGCCGCGCGCTACATTCCCGAGGACGAGGCGGCGGAACGCCTCGAGTTTCTGCGTCACGATCCGGCGGGCTACGACATCTACCGCGATCGCGAGACCGGTGAGGAACTCTGCGCCCCGTGCGAGCCACATGAGTGCTGCTGCGGCGAAGAGCACGGCGAAGACGAGGATGAGGGCGAGGACGACGAGCCGGCCAAGTAGGCTCGTCGGCAAGGCACGACCGCGGCCCGCGAAACACGACCGCGGTCCGCGAAGCACGACCGCGGCCCCATCGTCGACGCGATGCCTCGCGCGCGCTGAGTCCGGCGAGGCGCTCAGATCAACGCGGCCGCCGCGTCACTTCACCGTGACGTAGCTCCGCGCCACCTGTGACTGCTGGTTGCCGGCGTAGTCAACAGTGTATACGGTCACCGAGTACCGCCCGGGCTTCAGCTTGCCCGGCGCGAACTTGAGGCTCCACGGCGTGTTGACCGCCTGCCATGTCTTGCCGCCCAGTGTCTTCACGAGCTTGCCCGCCTTCGTGCGCACCTTGATCGCGGTCAGTGCCGTACCGCTCGAGGGCAGATCGTCGCGAACCTCGTACTCGAGACGGCACGTGCGGCCGCGACGGACCGACGGATGATTCAGCGCCACGGGTGTCGGCGTGTGACTGTCGATGCGCACGACGGTGTCGTGCGCATCCTCGAGATTGCCGGCGGAGTCCGTGGCGAAGTAGCGGAGGGTCGTCGCGCCTTCGGCGGCGATCGTGATGGGGCCGGTGTACATGGCAAAGGTCGCCGGCACGATTGCGTAGTCGAGGCGCTCGATACCCGTCCCGCCACGGTCCTGCGCCGTCAGCGTCGCCGTCACGGCCGAGCGGAACCACCCGTGCCCGCCGGCCGTACCCACGAGCTCGGCGGCGCTGACGGGCTCGCGCATGAAGTGCAGACTGACGTAGGCCTCGTCGCCCTCGCGCACAGAGCCCGTCTCGCCGCGGAGACCCTCGGTCTCGATCGGCGTGGTCGGGAGGTCGTCTGGTGAGCCCGACCACGTCCATATCCACGCCGCTCCGGGGACGATGTCGCAAAGCTCGTCTTCGTCGACGTCGGCGTCCCACAGCGCGTAGCTCAGCGAGAGCGACGCAACGTCCGGCTCGAGCGGCACGAGCGTGCGCCAGTAGTACGGGCTGATGTTGTCGGCGTCGATCACGACGCCGGTGTCGTAGCTCACCCCGTTGACGGTCATTACGGCGTAGAAGTCCGGCGGACTGCTCGAATCGATCCGATCACCCTGGATCGTCCTCTCAGCCACCCGCTGTGTGTCGATCGTGAGCCACTGTGGGCGCGGCACCGAGCTCGGTAGCGTCGTCGGGTACGGCTTCTCCGCCGGATCGGCAGTCATGATCGGGCAGTACCGCTTCCACGCGATCAGGTAGGCATCGATCGTCTGCGAGCTCGAGTATGGCGACCAGAGGCCGAGGTGAATGGTGCGATAGGCGAGGATGGCTTGCAGCAGCTCGCTATCGTCGGCGCTGCCGGGGCCCTTCCAGACGCCGGCATACATCGAGAGCAGCCTGATGAAGCGCGCCTCTTGCGCAACGTCGCCGTCGCTGTAGGCCATCGCCTCGGCCCAGACGGCCTCACCGGCCCAGGCGCGCACCATCTTCGTCCACTCCCAGCTGGCGAGAAACGCTTCGTGGTAGGCGCGGTCGAAGTACGGCCGGCCCGCCCAGTCCTTGTTCATCTGGTCGTGCGGGCCCACCGTGAGTCCCAGATTCTGCTTGACGCCTTCGGCGACCTCGAACCAGGTCTCGTCGCGAATCGTGTTCGCGGGATGCGACCAGCCCGGGAAAGCCGTGGCATGAGCCCAATTGGAGTGCGCATAGAAGTCCTGCACCTCGTGCAGTCCCTGGCCGAGAACCACGAGCAGCGGCACGCCCCGGCTGCCCGCGGGCAACTGCTTCACGTCCTCGACGGCGGCGTAGCTGCCCACCAGGAGGCGATCCCAGCGAGCCTTGAGCGCCGCATAGTCGGGACAGTCGGCGAAGTGCTCGTACTGGACGGACAGCCGACGCAGCTCGGCCGGACCGTAGATCGCGTCGAGAGAGTCGTGGATGGCGGCCGCGCGCGGATCCTCAAGCACGCTGATCGCGATCTGGAACATGTCGTCGTAGCAGTTGGCGACCTGCGCGACCTGGATGGCCGAGCGCCCGCCGCCCTCACGCGCGAGCGCGTCGGCGGTAAGATCGTAGTGGTAGCCGCTGTTGAAGGCGGCGGCGCCGGGTGGGTGCGTCAGCAGCGCCGCCGCCCCCGCAACACAGAGCACGAAGAGCAGTACCGCGCGACGCGCTACGCCGCGCGCGGCCCCCCGTGCCGGCCCGATTCGGACTCCCGAGTGGACCTCGCGTTCCATGGCCCTCTCCCCTCTCCCCGTGCCCGAGCGCCCGTGACGCCGCTCTCTCCATCACGGTAGCACTATCGCAAGGGAAGGCCCAGATGAGCCGGTGGAACCGTGTTGCCGCCCTACTCCGACGTGAGGGCGCAGAACGTCTCGATCTTGCGCGTCAGCCCGGCGACCACGAACTCATCGCCGGGCTCGACCAGCGTGTCCGGCTTGGCGTAGACGAAGTCCTTGCCCTTGCGCTTGAGCCCAACCACCGTGACGCCGTACTTCGTGCGCACCCCCGATTCGTCGAACGTCTTGTTCCAGGTCTCGCGCGGCGCGGTCATACGCGCGATGGTGAAGCCGTCTTCGAACTCGAGGTACTGCGACATGCCGCCGACGATGGCGTGCGCGACCTGCTCGCCGACCGACGTCTCTGGGTACACCACGCGATGTGCGCCCACTCGGTTGAGGATTTCGCCGTGCTTGTGGCTCACCGCTCGCGCCCAGATGCTCGCCACCTCCGCCTTGGCCAGCGAGAGCGTCGTGAGCACGCTGGCCTCGATGTCGTTGCCGATGGCCACGACGGCGTGCTCAAAGTCGCCGACGCCGAGCTGCTCCAGAGCGTCGTCGTCCGTTGCATCTGCCAAGACGACGTGTGTGAAGTCGTCGGCGTAGCGCTGCACGAGCACGGGGTCGCTGTCGATGGCGAGCACTTCGTGACCCTGACGCACGAGCGACGCGCATACGGCGTAGCCGAAGCGGCCGAGGCCTATTACGAGCACCGGCATGTCGCCGTTGTTGCGCTTGAACAGATGCCTAGCCAATGATCGGCCGCTCCTCGGGCAGACGGTAGGCGCGGTGCCGCTGTCGCAGGGCGAGCGCAGAGGCCACCGTGACCGTACCGACGCGGCCGACGAACATCAACCCGATGATGACCACTTGTGCGCTCGGTGGGAGCAGGTGCGTGATGCCCGGACTGAGGCCCGTGGTGCTGAACGCCGACAGGACTTGGAAGAGTACGAGGTCGAGGGAGTAGTCGGTCACGATCATCAGTACCATGGAGCCGGCGGCGACGAAGCCCACGGCGAGAAGGGCCACGGTAATCGCCTGACGCATCGTGTCGGTGGGCAACGAACGCCGGCCGATGACCACGTCGTGCTCACCGCGTATCTCGGACCAGAGCACGTAAGCGAGGACGACGAACGTACCCACCTTGAGACCGCCCGAGGTGCCGGCGCTTCCACCGCCGATGAACATCAGCACGTCGTACATCGCCCATGTCTCGTGTGTCGCAAGGGCGTAGTCGAACGTGTTGAAGCCCGCGGTACGCACGGTAATGCCGCCGAAGAACGAGTTGAGCACCTTGTCGCCCAGTGACATGGGGCCCAGCGTGCCGGGGTTGCCCCACTCGAACAGGGCCACCCCGAAGACCCCGAGGACGAGTAGCCCCATGTAGCCGATCATCGTCACTCGCGTATGCATCGACCAGTCGCGAGGGCGGCGCCAGTGCGTGCTGACTTCATGGAAGACGGGAAAGCCCACACCCCCGGCGACGATGAGGAACATCATCGCCGCGAGAATCGTCACATCGCCGGAGAAGCCCACGAGGCTGTCGCTGTACAGGGTGAAGCCGGAATTGTTGAACCCCGAGACGGCATGGAAGACGCCGTGCCAGATGGCCGTGCCGAGTGTGTGGTCGTAGGCCGAGCGCAGCCTGGCCGAGATGACCACCGCCATCAGCGCTTCGAGCGACATCATCATGATGACGACCGTGGCGATGACGCCGCGGAGCTCGCCGAGATTAAGCGTGTGGGACTCCGTCTGAACGGTCAGCGACGAGCGCAAACCCATGCGGCCGGTGACCAGCACAGCGGCGAGCGTCGCCAGCGTCATGATGCCGAAACCGCCGATCTGCACGAGTACGAGGATCACCACCTGACCGAAGACGGTCCAGTAGGTGGCGGTATCGACGACCGTCAGACCGGTGATACAAGTCGCCGACACCGACGTGAAGAGCGCCGTGAGCAGAGGCGCGGGCTGTCCGGAGTCGGCCCGCGCCCATGGGGTCGAGAGCAACGCCGTGCCCACCAGCGCGGCGACGAGAAAGGCAAGAGGGATGAGCCGCGCAGGATGATTGAACACTTTCGACAACGGCGCCTCCGTTAGAGCCGCGTCGCACCTCGACGGCGCGGCCGTGACGGCCCGAGATCACAACCAGCAGAACGCTGAGTATCTCATCGGCGTCCGCCATCACGATAGCGCACGATGGCGCCCGGCGTCTGTATCAACGAAGAGCGCCCAAGCGCGCCGCGACCAGATCCTCGGGCGCCTCCCCGGCCGGCGCCCGCACGCCACGGCCGGCCAGCCACAGAACCGCCTTGTCGGCGAGGAGCCGCCACTCGGCCTCACGGGCGGCGAAGTCGCGCCGCAGAAGTCCGAGCACGAGCAGCGTCGGTGCGACCTCATCGAGCATGGCCGGCACATCTGCGTCGGCCGGCCCGAGTACATGCACAAGGTCGCTCATCAGCGCCATGGCAGCGGCGCGTTCGCCGCCGAACTCCCTCAGAATCTCGTCCGTCCAGGACCAGCGGCCGTCGGCGCGTTGACCACGAACGAGCGCCACCAGTGCGTCCGCGCCTTCGTCAACGGAGGAATCGGGCGCGGTGACGGCGTCGAAGCCGGGCGCGCCGGCCGTGGGCAAGCCCTGAACCGGCGCGCTACGAGCGCCCCTTCGCGCCCGCTTTGCGACCGCGGGAATGCCGGCCGCCAGCGGCGCCATCATCTTCCCCACGGTGAACGGCGCCGCCAGGCCGGTCGTTCCCGGCGCCGACTGCACGGTGAGAGCCGCCATCGGCCTGGCGCCCCAGGCGCCGCTGCCATGCCAATCTTTGAGCAGCGCGACGGGGATGCGGCGGAGCTCGGCCGCAGGCACGTCCGCCGCCGCGTCGCGTTCCTCGACGGCCACAAAGCTCGTGAGCGACGACATCAGCGTGTAGCGCGTCGCCAGCTCGCGGATCGCCGCATCGACGTGCTCGCGCGTGCGGGCGCGCTGCCGTGAACCCCGCTCGGCGCCACCGCGCCCTTCCTCCAGCTCACGCAGCGCCTCGCGCGCGAAAAGGCGCGGCAGCGCTTCGTCCACGACCGCCGACGCCAGATCTGCTCGAGCGGCGAAGCGCACGGGGCCGTCGGCAGCGTCGGCAACGACGGCCACCTCCACCGACCCGCCGCTCGCATCCGCCACATCCGCACGTGGCACCCGTCCGTACACCGTCAGCGACGTACCCGGATACAGCGCCGACGGCACCGCCGGCGCCACGAGATCGACCGGCAGTCCGCCCCAATCCACGCGCACGTCCCCGAGTCGCGTCGCCCCCAGTCGGGTCATCTGTCGCATCACCACCGGCTCGATGCGCTCGTTCGGATGCACCGTCTCGGCGTAGCCGGCGGAGGCGCGTGCCAGAGCGCGCACCAGGTAGTCGCTGGCTCCGTAGCCGATGCCGATCGTGAACACATTCGTCGTGGCGGCGTGCTTGGCGACCAGCGCCGCGCACTCCTCCTCGTTGGCAACCTCGCCGTCGGTGAGCAGGAGGACGCGCCGTGGGAGTTCCATGCGCGGTGCCCGCAGAATGGTCTGCAACGGCGGCAGGAGCTCGGTGCCGCCCAGATCCGCGTCCCAGCCCTCTACTGCCCGACGCGCTTTCTCGAGGTGAGCGTCGTCGTAGGGCACGGCAGAAGGAAACACGCTCTCGACCTGACTGCCGAAGCCCCAGACGTTGAACGTGTCGCCCTCGGCCAGCGAGGCGAGCGCGAGCAGCAGCGCGTTGCGCGCCTGCGCAATGCTCGAACCCATCATCGACCCCGAGCGATCGAGCAGGAGCACGGCCTCCACCGGGGCGCGCCGCGTCACGGCTGGCGGCCGCACGTGAAGCGCGACGATGGCGTCGCCCCGCTCGTCGCGCGCCACCTGCGCCGCCGTCGCCCCGGCAGGCGCCGACACGAAAGCGACGACCACGTCTTGGTCGAGCTGCACGTCGTCGCCCATCAGATCAACGCGCGCCTCGCGCCCCGCCACGTGCACCTGGGCCGGGTGTGAGGCGCACTCCACCTTCGAGATCTCGCCGTCGCCCGTATACTCGATTGTCAACGCCAGACCGTACGGCACGCCGGCGAAGCTCATCGGCGGATTGAGATGATCGAACTCCGCGGGATCCATGCTGCGCAACTGCTTCTTGGGGACATAGCGCGGCGCGACCGTCGTCGGGATCCTGAGGCGTACGCGCTCGCCTTGCTCCTCAAGCGGCGCGACGTAGCGCACCGTGACCACCGCCTCCTGCCCCGGAAGGAGATTGCCCACCGACGCCGTGAAGAGATTCGGTCGGTCTTGATCGAGGAGATACGCGCCGTGACCCTCGGCGAGCGCCTGCTCGTACGCGTCGAACGCGGCCTCCGCCTCTTCGACGCGTCCGACCCACCGGCGCTCACCGATCTGCGCCGCGAAACCGTACACGGCGGCCTGCTCCTCGAGCGGGAAGCTGTACACGGCCTCCACCGGCACCTTCTCGCGATTCAGGTAACGCTGAGACACTGTGACCGCACTCGCCCGACCCCGTGCGCGCACCTCGATACGCACGCCCACGAGCGGCACATTCGCGGCGTTCGGCCGCTCGCCCGTGCCTGGTATGGCCGCTACGAGACCATAGGCTTGCTCGGTCATGGTTCCTCCTCAACGTGCTGCGCCTGCCGGCGCATGACTCTCGCAACCGCGGCCGCCAAGTCCGCAGCCAGCGCCGGCGTCGGCGGCCCGAGATCGGCGGCGATCTCCAACGTCACACCTCGAGCGACCTCAAGACGAACGACGGGACGCAGCCGCGGCGGTGAGACGCCGTCAACACGCGCGCTCCCCGCGTTCTCGCCGGGCAGCATCCCCTCCTCGGTAGCCGGGGACCCGATGTCGGCGAGCGACACGCCCTCGCTCTGGAGAGCACGCACGCGACGGATCTGCCGCAGGTGTCGCTCGTCGTAGTGGCGGCCGCGGCCGCGGCCAAGCGGCGGATCGATGAGCCGGCGCTGCACGTAGAAGTGCACCGTGCGCCGGCTCACCCCTGCCGCCTCGGCCAGATCGCCAATCGAGTAGCGCCGTCCGTTCATGTCCCAGTCATTCCCAATGTGACAGTCAATATAACAGTATGTGTCATTAGTGTCATTGCGCCGGCTCCCCACCACACGCACAGCGCCGACACGACAGACACTCGCGCGGCCACCGCGTCCCTTGCGTAACACTCGCTCGGTCACCTCGTCCCTTGTATGCTCATTCCAGGCAACCCGAGGAGGTAACGGTGCGCAAAGTAGTACTGGGGGTCGCACTTGCGGCGCTGCTCTCATTCCTTATAGCGGCGCCGGCCGGAGCCGTCCCCGCCAACGAGGTGCTCATCGCCAAGAACCTCGAGCGCCTCGGCCTCATCCCGCCCTACGCGACCGCAGAGATGAAGAGCGCAACCGTCGGCGCCCTCGACGTCCAGGGCCCGCAGTACCCCAACAAGGCGCCCGTCGCGGGAGCAAAGAGCACGACGAGGTCGCTGGCCAAGGGCATCTCCAACCGCTCCGCTTCACTGAAGTCCGGCAGCACCTACGTCGCCAAGACGCTGGTGCTCCTCGTCGAGTTCGGCGACGACCCGTGGCCGGCCGGCTCATCGGCGCCCACGGGACCCAACCTCACCGGACCGCTGCACGGCAACATCCCGGCCCCGGAGGCCGGCGACAACGCCACCTTCTGGCTGGGCGACTTCTCCGCCGGCCAGTTCGACCAGATGCTCTTCGGCAACTCCTACACGATCTACGGCGAAGGAGCGAGCGGTGGACTCGTCGCCCGCGGCACCAGCACAGACACGATGCGCAACTACTACCTCGAGCAGTCGCACGGCACCTACACCGTAGACGGCGACATCGCCCAGTGGGTCCAGCTCGACATGCCCGAGTCGTGGTACGGCGCCGACAGCGTGCCCTGGGCCTCCACTGACGACCTCAACGGCCCCGTGTGGCGCGTGGCCCGCGACGCGCTCGTCAAGTTCGCCGAGCAGAACCCGGGGTTCGACTTCTCGCAGTACGACAAGGAGAACCCGTGGGGCCTCACCGGCGACAACTACTTCCAGCCCGACGGCTACATCGACCACCTGATTCTCATCCACGCCGGCGCCGATGAGTCGGCCGGCGGCGGCAGCGAAGGGCCAGACGCCATTTGGGCCCACTCCTGGGACATCTACGAGAACCTCAGCGGTGGCCCCGGCAACGGCGCCGGCATGCTGATCCCCGGCACCGAGGGTCAAGGTCCGCAGGGCCTCGGCATCTGGGCCTTCAACTACACCATCAACCCCGAAGACGGCGCGATCGGCGTGTTTTCGCACGAGTTCGGTCACGACCTCGGCCTCGACGATCAATACGACTACGCAAGCGAGACCACCGGCGACGCCACCAGCGGCTTCTGGACCATCATGGCGAGCGGCTCGTGGCTGGGCAGCACTTGGGGTCTGGGCACCAAGCCGGCGCCTTTCAATGCCGACGACAAGGTGAATCTCGGCTTCATCAAGCCGAAGACGGTCAAGCGCAACAAGACCGCGACGGTCACCTTGCAGGCAGCGGCCACCGGTAACAGCAACCAGACCAGCGTCAAGATCGCCCTTCCCGACGCCTCGCACCCCGTTCCGCTGAGCGGCAAGGACGGGAGCAAGGAGTGGTACTCGACGCTCGGCAACAACCTCGACGTGACGCTCGCCACCACCAGCCCGATCCGCATCGCCGCGGGCGCCGACCTGACCTTCCGCACCTGGTACGAGATCGAGCCCGGCTACGACTTCGGCTACGTCGACATCTCAGACGACGGCGGCGCCACGTGGACCACGCTTGAGGTCTTCTCCGACATCGACACTTACAACTGGGCCAGCACTGTACGCGTCGACCTCGCCGAGTACGAGGGCAGCAACGCGCTCTTCCGCTTCCGCTACACGACCGACTACTCGGTCGTGGGCCGCGGCTGGGAGGTCACCGACATCGCCGTCGGCGGGAGCGTCATCCCCGAGGGCAGCTTTACCTCGCACGGATGGGTGCGCACCGACGGTTCCTACACCATCAAGAGCACGCGCTACTACATCGCCGAGTACCGCACTCACCACGGCTTCGACGCCGCGCTCACCAAGTGCTACGAGTGGAACCGCGACGGCGTCAACCTGGTCGATTTCTACACCTACAACACCGGCCTGCACCTCATCTACCGCGACACGTTCTACGACGACAACGACGTCGCCTCACACATCGGCTACGGGGCCCGCATGGTCGTCGACGCGCATCCGAAGCCGGACAAAGTCAGCTACGACGGCACAAACGGCTACTGGCGGCCGCGTATCCAGGTTCGCGACGCGGCCTTCAGCCTCAAGAAGACGGCCAGTCAGCGTATCTACTTCACCGACTACGACGCCGGTGAGCAAGTGGGCACGAAGACGGCTCCCGGCGAGACGGCGCAGCCGTGGTTCAACGACGCATGGACCTACTGGTACACGGCCACGCCCGAGGCTGGGGTCAAGATCCCGAAGCTCGG
Source organism: Thermoleophilia bacterium (assembly GCA_041393415.1). GTDB lineage: Bacteria > Actinomycetota > Thermoleophilia > UBA2241 > UBA2241 > CAIXSE01. The sequence continues at coordinate 18,417 of JAWKKE010000009.1, forward strand.
CGTGCGTATCAAGGTCGTGTCGCAGAAGTCGACCACGATGAAGATCTGGATCGACAACAAGAAGTAACGAACGTCGGCACAGCCGCCGCGCCGACGACGAACCGGCGGCCGGCGGCTGTGCCACGAACTTACGGCTGGAGCTGATCGATGGTCTCGCCGAGCGCCTCGATCTGACGGGCAAATTCCTCGAGGTCGCCGGCGCGAAGCGCCGTTTGCGCCGCCTCGTACTGCTGGCTGGCCAGACGCGCCAGGCGGTCGAAATCGGCGCTGGTCGAGGCGCCGTTGCCCGAGGCCGGCTGCTCCAGATCCTGCGGCGCCCCGCCGAAGATCTCGGCCAGCGCCTCCTGGAGGGTCGGCGCCATGACGACGTTCTGTTGCTGGCCGGACGGCAGGTTCGGCTGCGCCGACGGCGATCGGTAGAACACGATCACGCGTTGCACCTGCGGCAGTTGCGTCTTCTCCGACTCCAGATACAGCGGCTGCACGTAAAGCAGCGAGTTCTCAATCGGCACCACAATGAGATTGCCGAAGATCACCCGCGAGCCGCGCTGCCCCCACAATGTGCGCTGCGACGAGATCACCGGATCCTGGTTGACGGCCGCCTCGACCTGAGCGGGTCCGTAGACGTTGAGATTGGCGGGGAACTCGAAGCTCACCGCCTTGCCGTAGTTGGGCGCGTCCGACTGCGCCCCCAACCAGCCGATCATGTTGCTGCGCAGGTTGGGCGTAAACGGCAAGATGAGCACGAACTCCTCGGTCTTGCGCTCCGGCAGACGCATGATCATGTAGTACGGGCTCATCTGGCCAGACCCGGAGATGGAGACGTTGACCGGGATCTGCCACTGGTCGCCCTTGTTGTAGAGCACGCCCGGATCGGTGACGTGGTAGGTGGCGAACATCTCGGCTTGCACGGCGAAGAGGTCCTGCGGATAGCGGATGTGCTCTTGCAGCGTCGGATCCATGGCATCCGCCGACTGGAACATCTCCGGGAACATCTCCATGTACGCGCGGATGATGGGATCGTCCGTGTCGTAGACGTAGAACGAGAGCGAGCCGTCGTAGGCGTCGACGACCACTTTGACCGAGTTGCGGATGTAGTTGAGGTCGCCGAGCGACGCCGAGTAAGGCACCGAGCTGCTGGTCGTGTAGGCGTCCGCGATCCAGTACAGGCGCCCGTGCGCGATCACCATGTAGGGGGTGCGATCGAAGGCCAGGAATGGAGCAGCCTCGGCCAGGCGGTCCTTGATGTTGTTGTAGACGATCACGCGACTACCACTCTGAATCACCGAGGTGGTCAGGAACTTGATCGTGCGGTAGCGCACCGCGAAGGCAAGCCGGTTGAACGCCGAGTCGATGGGGATGCCCCCATCGCCGCCGTAGCTGCGATACACGTCGCCGCTGGCGCCGGGGTGGTCGAACTCGGGGTTGGTCGTGTTGACGAGCACGTATTCGTTGCCGGCGAAGCCGTAGTAGATGCGCGGCTGCTTGACCTTGAGCTCCGCCGCGCTCGACGTCATGGGCACATCCTTGACGAGGAACTCGGGCGAGCCGTCGTCGGCGACCTGGTTGACCGCCGAGACGGCGACGCCGTAGCCGTGCGTGTAGGTGATGTGCTCGTTGACCCACGTGCGCGCCTCAGTCGGCAGGCCGTAGACATTGAGTTCGCGCGGTGCCAGCATCGTCTGCCGCGACACGCCGTCGATCGTGTAGCGGTCGACACTCACCGTTGTGAACCCGTAGTACGGCCGCAACTGCTGGAGCTGCGTGTAGCTACGCAGCAACGTCTCCGGATCCCACATGCGTATGTTGTCGATCGTGCCGCTATTCGCCGCCAGGGACTCGCTCGAGAGGTCGCCGGTGAGGGCGTACGGCTCCTCGCTGATCGCGGTGAGATCGTAGGCGGAGCGCGTCGCCTTGAGCTGGTACCCGAGGTACTGCAGCTCCTTGTCGAGCTGGTTCGGATTGACGAAGACGGCTTGCCACGCGGTGGGGATGATTCCCATCAGCACGATCACCGCCGCGATCCAGCCACCCACCGCGAAACCCAGCCACCGGGGTCGCCGCTTGCGCGCGCAGTTGTAGACCATCCAGGCGGCGAGCGCCATGGCGACCACCATGAGCACGCGGATGATCGGCAGCCTGAGATGGACGTCCGTGTACCCTGCCCCCTCCACCGTGCCACCGGTCGAGACGAGCAGGTTCCAGGCACGCAACAGATAGCCGAGACCCCCAACGAAGAACAGCGCTGCCAGGATCCCGGAGAGATGCGCCACGGCGGCCGGGACCAGTTCGACGCCGGAGATGCGCCGCACGCGATGAATTACCTCGCGAGGGCCCATCCCTTCGACCGCTTCGTCGACGGTGATCTTGCGCTCCACCGTGCGGAACTTCACCTCCACCCCGCCGAGTGCAAGGTGCGCGAGGACCGATGCGATCAACGCCACGATGAGCGTGGTGAAGACGGCCGAGTAGACGTACTGCCAAGCCGGCACGGTGAAGACGTAGAAGCTGATGTCGTGGTGGAAGATGGGATCGTCTGTCCCGAACGGCACACTGTGCAGTGCACGCGCGAAGAGCACCCAGGCGCCGGCGGCTTGGAAGCCGACGGCGAGCGCGACGAGGCCGGCGAAGACGAGCGCCACGCGCCGCACCCAGAGAGCGGCGTCTTCGCGCACGTACTCGACATCGGCGATCCCCTCGAAGACCTGGTGCCGTGGCGCGAGCCGCCGCGCAAGCTCGACATTGCCGAAGACGATGGCGAAGAAGAGAATGCCGGCCGCCGGACCGAGGACGGCGCCGTAGGCGAAGCGCCGCCAGAAGACCGCGTGCAGGCCCACCTCGCCGAACCAGAGCCAGTCGACATACAGACGCATGAATGTCTGGACGGCGACCGCGACGACGAAGAGGATCGCAGCGGCAATTACAAGGCGGTAGATCAGGCGTCGGCGTCGACGACGTTGCTCCAGCCACGTGGGCGTGTCGCTCTTCGTGCGCCGGCCCTTGAACGGCCAAAGCTTCGACATAGTGTGTAGTATGGGCTATTGTCGCGGCGCTGTCGCCTGCCCCCCATCAGCAACGCCGCGCTCAGCCGCTTGGGCTGTGTATGCTGTTACCTTCCGCACGCGCGGGCGCGCGAAGAAGAGAGAGGGACTGTGAGAGCACTGTTCGTACTGGGGCTTGGCGTTGCCATGGCCGTACTCACCCTCACCTGCGCTCCCGTAAGCTACGCGACGCCAGCACTCGCCCCCACCGCGACGGATGCGTCGTGCACGGTCACCGGCGAGCTGCAGACGTTTGCCGGCGACCCTGTGAATGGCGCCTGGGTCGAACTCTTCGCGCAAGGCGGCGACGATGCCACCTGGCTCGCCGCTACGCTCACCGACGATCAGGGCGCGTTCAGCTTCAACTCCGTCCCCGAATGCTCGAGCGCCGAACTGCGCGTGCGCCGCGACGGCAGCACCTACCGCTCACTCGGTCATCGCTTCACGGCCGCCGGGCCAAACCGCGTTCTTCTGCGGCCCGGACACATCGGCATCTCCTTCATCACCACATCCTCGAGCTGGAGGCCGCCGCTGCTGGTCGAAACGTGGGGCAGCGGCGGCAGCACGCGCATGTGGCTCAACAGCCGTCAGGGGCAGGTCGACGCGCTCGCCCCTGCCTGCGAGTACGCCGTCGCCTACCCCTTCAACAACCAGGGCGTGGAGTGGTTCGGCGATGTGGCGGTTGCCCCAGGACAGCGCAGCGAGACGGTCACGTTCAACCAGGCGGACGCCCGCAGCGCCTGGTTCGCGACGGCGACGTGGGCCTCAGGCGCTCCGGGCTCACGGATAGCGGTCGCGTTCTCCAACTGGCCGGCCGGGTACCAGCTCGAGTTCTCGGGCGTCGCCGACGCTCCCGATGCCGTCACGCAGACCTGGCCGTCGTTCACCACTGCCGGTCGCCTGCAGTTTCTTCGAACCGTTCGCATCCCCAAGAACGCCCCCGCCGGCTACGCCTACGAGATCCACGTTCGCCGCCTTGATCACAGCAGCCATCTCGACCTCGAGTTGCACTATCAAGTCGCCACGCTGCAGACGTCGCGACGCACGAGCAAGGCAAGGCGGGCAATCACACTGAGCGGCGTGATCCCCACCGAGGGACACTGGGGCGACCGCAAAGGCAAGGCCAAGTCGGTGACGCTCTACCGGCGCACATCCGCAGCCGGTCAGCCGACTCACTGGAATCCCGCCAAGGACGGCTGGAAGAAGGTCGCAACGCTCAGAGCGAGCCAATTCGGCAAGTACAAGAGTGCCGCGCTACACCCCTCGCGCACGACCTGGTACGTCGTTCGCTACCCTGGCGACGGCGAGTACGCGCGCGGCTTTACCTCCGTCGCAAAGGTGACGATACAGTGACCGTCACCACGCTTGCGCACATTGACACAAGTGTGTAGGCTCACAACATTGTTCTTATTCTCACAAACTGCGAAGGGGGTGCCCAGATGGCGAACAACTCCGGTATCGGTCGCGATCGTATGACCTGGAGACAGTGTGGAGAGGCGCTGGGGCGCCTTCAGAATTCGCTCTTCCTCGATCGCGACTACTGGGTCTGGGGCAACATGGAGCGGCGCGCCGCTCACAAGCCCGCCGAGAGTCGCACCCGCAAGAGCCGCTAGGGCTTGCACCGGCTCGAAGTTGGCACCGCGCGGCGGCCCGGCCGCGCGGTGCGAAGTTTCATCGAGAGACACCGCATGCTGCGGCCTATCGCCGGCGCGGTGCTTCTGGGCATCGGCCTCCTCGGCCTGCTCCTGCCCATCCTCCCCGGCTGGCTGCTCATCTTCGTGGGCCTGGCGCTACTCGGTGTCAGACTGCCGGTCGTCGAGCGCCTAAAGGCACGCCTGCTCACCGGTCGCCACCAGACCGACGCGCCGCCGAGGGGCGCGACGGGGGCACCCCCGGACGCGGAGCCCTAGAAGGGGAACTTCTTGATGCCGGGCGACTTGAAAGCCGGCGTGAACACAGTCTCAACCGCGCGACTGCCGCATTTCGGGCAGACGGCCTTGTCGTCGCGCTCGTCCATGTGGCAGGTGACCTCGAACTGCTCGTTGCAGTCTTTGCACTTGAACTCGTAGAACGGCATACCGTCGACCTCCCACGCATGCGTTTGTCCTGGATCGTACCCGATCCGCATTCTACGCCATGGACAGAGCAACAGAGGACGGCCTTGGGGGGCGCCGGCGGGCGCGGCGAAGCTAACCGGCGCTATCAAGCGGCACGACCGGTGATCCTCGCCGACCTGCGGCAGCAATGTCGGCGCGGGCGCGGGCGCGTAAGGCGTCGTCGACGGAGACGTGAATCTCGAGTTCGGCGGCCGCAGCGAGAAACACGACCTCGCGCACAGGCGTGGCGGTCGCCGCCTCCAGAGCGACAGCGTAGGCCGCACCCTGCGGCGTGTAACGCGCACGCAACGTCTCCGCCGTCGACGCACGATCGGTCTTGTAGTCGACGATGACCCAGGCGTCGCCGTCGCGGTAGAGGAGATCGACGGCGCCGTTGACGATGACGCCCTCCAGGCACGCCCCGACGGCGAGCTCCCGATAGCACTCCGTGGCGCATGCGGCAGCGCGCACCGGTGCCGCCCGCCAGCAGGCAGAGGCCAGCGCCGCCACCTCACCGGCGAGGTCTGGGCGGCCGACTTCGGCCGCCGCCTCCTCGGCAAGGTCTGAAAGGCCGGCCGCGTCACTGAGGTCACAAAGCTCCATGACGCGGTGGACGGCCGAGCCGAGGGCAAGAGCGCCGGCCCGCCCGGGCGGAGCACCGGGCCCGCCGGCGAGCACGGCATCGTCAACCGTCTCGAGCGCACTCGGGCTCGTCGCCGGCACGGGCGCGCTCGCCCGCGCGAGGAGCGCGGCGCGCTCCTCGGCCCAACGACCGCGCGCCGTCAGCAGTTCCTCGACGTCGACGCGCGCAGCAGACGCCGGGCGCCTCGCAGGCTCGCCCGGCATGATGATCGCCAAGCCGTCCTGCTCACACGTCTCGGCGACGGAACCGGCCACCGGCAGGTACTCGACCAGCGGCCCCAAAAGCACCTGCGCCGCGTCTCCCTTGCTCGTACGCAATGGCGGGCCAAAGAGCGTAATCACAAGCCGGTCGCGAGCGCGCGTCGCCGCCACGTAGAGAAGGCGCCGCGCCTCGCTGCGCGCCATCTCCTTTTCGCGCTCCTCGAGTTCGACGAAGTCGCGCGGCGCGAGCTCGCAGCTCGCTCCGGGCAGATCGGCGCGCAACTTGACCTGCAGGCAGCGACGCCGTCGATCCACGAGTGCCCTCGCTCCCCCGCTACGCCGCGCGTCCCCGCCACCCACGACCTGCGTCGAGGCTCCGCCGGCGAGCACCACAATCGGATACTCAAGACCCTTCGCCTTGTGGATCGTGAGGATGTGTACGACATCACTCTCGTCGTCGATGAGCGACTCCTGCTCGCCGGCGGTCTCTCCGGCCTCTGCGGCCCAGCGCAAGAAGGCGCCCAGCCCGGCCCCGCCGGCGCTCGAGAACGCCCGCGCTCGCTCCACCAGCTTCTCGAGATTGGCGAGCGCCTGCGGTGCGCCCTCCCCCGTGGCCGCCTGCATCTCCTCACAGTGCGTGGCTCTCAGCAGACGCTCGACGAGCTCGTACGCCTCGAGTTGCGGACGCTGGCGGTGCAGTTCGCGAAGCACCACGAGAGCGTCCACGATCGGAGCGTGCTCATCCGTCCCGAGCACATCGAGGCTCGCAAAGGGGTCGAAGCGCCCGCCGGCGGCCCAGAACAGGAAGAGCTCGTCGTCGCTGAACCCGAAGAGCGACGAGTGAAGGGCGCCGTACACCGCCGGGCCGTCGCTGGGGTCGTCCACGGCCCGCAGGCAGAGGAGGACGTCGGCAACCTCGCGCCGCGAGAAGTACGTCTTGCCCCCCTCCACACGATAGGGAATGCCGGCGTCGCGCAAGGCGTACTCGAAGCTCTCGAGGTCCGTGGTGGTGCGCACGAGAAGGGCGATGTCGCCCCAGCGCGGCGGCCGCATCGGCTCGCCGCCGCCGGCGTTCGCCCCCCGGTCACACACCGCCCACGCGCCGGTGACATCGTCGCGCATGTCGCGCAGCAGGGCCGCAACCGCCCGCGCCTCGTCTTGACGGCGCCGCTGGCTCTCACCCCGGCGAGCATACTCACCGCCGAGCAGAATGGCGACGCGTGCTCCGTCCGCCACGGGTCGATACGCCTCCGCCCATTGATAGTTGGGCTGCCGGCCAACCGCCGCGTTGGTGTCGAACACGTCGGCGAAGACGTTGTTCGTCCACGCCACGAGCGCCGGCGTGGTGCGGAAGTTCTGCTCTATGGCGACAGACGTACCCTTACCTTCAGGTTGAGCTTGAATAAGTTCCTTGACCTCATCGTAGAGAGCAATGTCGGCGCGGCGGAAGCGATAGATCGACTGCTTCGGATCGCCGACCACGAACAGCTTGCCGGGTTCGAGCTCCACGTGCCGCCAGTCCGCAGCCTGCGGTTCGCGTTCGCAGAGGAGCAGGACGCTCTCCGCTTGCAGCGGATCCGTGTCTTGGAACTCGTCGACGAGTACGTAGCGTAAGCGGCGCTGCAGCTCCCCGCGGGCGCTGAGATTGGTGGCGAGCATGTTGCGGAGCTGCCCGAGCAGATCGGTGAAGTCGAGTTGACCCTGGGCCAGTTGCTGCGTGCCCGCCCAGCGAGCAAATGCGTCGGCGACGGCGACGGCCAGCGCGGCGACGTGAGCGGCGTACTCGTCGCGCAAGAGGGCGACTTCATCGGCAAGTGCCTTGTAGCGGTCGACGAACTCGCCCTTGCCTCCCTGGTCCACAGCCCAGTTCTTCATGATGCCGCCTGGACCCTTGGGGCCGGTCTTGAGCGGCAGCGCCTGCAGACGCGCCATCTGCTCCTCGACGCGGCACGATCCGCCGGTCTCGTCGATCCATGCGGCACAAGCGTCGAGACCTTCGACAAGCTCCATTGCGGTGCAGAAGCCGGCATCGCTGTGATTCACGCACGCTTGCTGGCAGTAGTGCCGCAACGCTGCGCTGGCGGCGCTAAGGTCGCGCAAGCGCCCGAGGACCTCGGGGGGCGCCGGCGGTTCGGGCGCCGGGTCGAGGTCGTAGCGCTCGGAGAAGGCGCCGCCAGGTCCGATGGCGAGCCGGCGCAGCGCGTCGAGACGCACGCCGATGGCGAGGAGCCGGCCGAGCCAGTCGCGCACGCGCGCGACCTCGGCCGGCTCCGACTCTCCCGCCCCCGACGCGAGCTCGCTGAGCCACTCGTCCCAGAGCCGTCCGCGCTCGAGCTCGCCGGCGAGTTGATCGAGCTGTTCGAACGCAGGGTCGATCGCCGCCTCAACCGCGTACTCGCGCAGGAGCCGGCCGGCGAACCCGTGGATGGTGCCGATGGGAGCGTCGTCGAGGTAGTCGAGGGCGCGGCGAATGGCGACAGAGTCGCCACTACCCGCGCCCGGCGTCGGATCTTGTGCTTCGCCTTGAGCCGCGACTCGCGCCTCAGCGGCAAGCGCCTCGAAGCGTTCGCGGATGCGCTGCCTCAGCTCTCCGGCAGCCTTCTCCGTGAACGTGATGGCGGCAACTCTGCGCACGTCGCCGGCGCCGTCCTCCGGGTCGAGCACGCAGTTGACGTAACGATCGACGAGGACGCGCGTCTTGCCGGTGCCGGCACTCGCCTCCACCAGGAATGTGGTGCCGAGATCACCGGTGACGCGATCCCGGACCGCCTGGTCGCAGACCGGCCTCTCAAGCGGAGTCATCGGCTTCCTCCGTCTGCACCTTGCCCGACTGCAACGCCACGACGGCGGCGAGTGCCTCGCCGTGACGTTTGCGCGCGCGCGTCCACTCCGAGGCGCCGCAGGCGTAACTCAGATCGCACCTACTGCACTGATCGGCAGCGGAACGCGCAAAGACGCCCGCCTCCACCAGGTCGGCGATCGCGCCAATCAGAAGCCGCAGGCGTGCGCCCGACGCTTCCTCACCGGCGTCGAGCGCATGTTCGTCGAAGGACCCGCGCCGCGTCACCATCCGATACAGACATGCGATCTCGCCGTCGCCGACCTCCTGCGCGAGGGCCCGGCGCACCGCCAGGCGATACACGGGAAGCTGCAGACCGAGCCCGGCTTTGAGGAGTTGCTCCTCCGCCGCGCCGGCGCCCGTCTTGTAGTCGATGACGCGGGCGCCGTCGCGAGTCGCGTCCACACGGTCGACGCGACCGGCGAAGCGCACCTCGCGGCCGTCGGCGAGCGCCAGCGAGACCGATCGTCCCTCAGACTCGCCGAAGGCCCACTCCACAGCCAGCACACGCTCGCCGGATCGCGCGAAGATGGGATCGCGAGCGACCGTCTCGAGGAGATCTTCGCGCAGTGCCTGACGGCGGGCCGTCCAGGCCAGTTCCGAACCCACGACCCCGCGCTGTTCCGCCTCCGCGCAGGCCTCCGACCAAGCAGTGTGGACCTTCGTCATGGCGTCTTCGCGACTGCCACCCGCCGCGATGAGAGCGGCGTACACCCGCTGCAAGATCTTGTGCGCCAGCGTACCGAACTCGCGCGGATCGATGTTGAGGTCGTCGCCGGGTTCTTCGGGGACGGCGAGGCCGAGAACGTCGCTGACGTAGAAGACGAACGGACAACCGACGTAGCGCTCGAGGCGCGTGGGGTGCAGTTCGGCGGCGAAGAGACGCCGCGCCCGCAGCACATCCCGCGCCGCGGGGCCGAGCAGGCCGTCGAACACGCCGGCGGCGACGGACCGCGCGGCGCGCCACTGCGACAGGCGGCGGTGCGCCGCGGCCTCGCCGTGCTGGTCACCGAGCGAGTTCGGCGACGGCGTGAGTACCGCCGCGAGAATCTCGCTCGCGGCCGCCTCGTCGACCACACCCGTCGCCAGCAACTCGGCCTGATCACGCTCACGCGCGTCGATCCAGGGATCGCGCGGACCGCCGCGGCCGGAGACGTACCGCCACACCGGCCGCAATGGCGCGCCGCTGAGGAACTCCTCGAGGCCGACGGCGTGTCCTCCCGCCGCCGTCGCCAGACTCAGGAGGACGCGCGAGGGCAGACGGGGGCGTCCGCTGGCGGCATCGGTACGCGGCGCCAGCATCACAAGGCGCTCGCGCGCCGACTCCACCGCGAGCGCAAAGAGCACGTCTTCCTCGGCCTCACGCGTCGCGGCCAGCGGCAGTCGCACGCCGACGGCCGCCGAGGTGCGCAGCCGCTCGGCGTCACCATAGAGTGGATCGGGGCGGCCGCGCGCCGGGAAGCCGCCCTCGGCAAGCCCCGTGAACACCACGGTGTGGAAGCGCAAGCCGCGGAGCTGCATCGGCGTCAGCAACGCGACGCCGTCACGGCCGACGCGACCCTCGCCGACCGTCGCGCCGGCGCACTGCTCACGCAGCGCCGCCGCCACTTCGCGCACGGCCACCTGCTCGCCCACAACACCCAGCACGTGCAGCCGCTGGACAGCATCGCGCAACGCCGCGACGTCCGCGCCCGGAAACGCACGCTCGACGACCGTCGTGAGCGCGTTGGTCCACGTCGCCCAGCTCGCCCGCGCCGGAAGCAGGCGGCAAGCACGCGCCAGATCGCCGACCGCCGCCTCCAGACTGGCCGCCGCCGCCAGACGCAACTCGACGTGCGCCGACGACTCCTCGATCTCGTCGCCCGGGTCTCCCCCGCCGCCGGATTGGATCTCCTGCAGACGCCGCTCCAGTCCGTAGCGGCGGCGACCGATGCGCTCGGTCCACTGCTCGACGCCGGCGACCACACCGGCGCGCCGCGCCTCGTCCAACCACAACGCCTGCACGGCGGCGGCGACCGGCGCCTCGTCGGCGACGATGCGCGGCAGCGCCGCGGCGCTCGTCAGGAGATCGACGACGGCCGCGCGCGCAAACGCCCTACCGGCGACGGGCGCCAAACAATCGAGCAGGCGGACCACGGTGCGCGAACCGAGAGCACGATCCGGGCGCCGCGCTGCGACCGGCACGCCGGCGGCGGCCAGCGCCGCGCTGAATCGCTCCAGTTCATCGGCGTGCGGCACGACGACGGCGCAATCCCAGAATTGCACCGGCAGGTGCGCATCCTCGCGGTCCCCGGCGTCGCCGCCATACGCGAGTCCGGCGGCGCCCTCCGCCTGCCCGGCCAACGAACGCAAGATCTCACGCACCGCCTCGCGCGCCTCCGCGCGCTCGTCCGGTACGGAGACGACGGCGATGCCGCCGTCGCCGCTCAAGGTGAGCGCAGGACCGTTGGAGGCGCCAGCGGTCGCCTGCTCGTCGGCTTCGTCCGCCGGCCTCAACGCCGCGGCGACGGCGGCAAGGTCGCCGGCGAGCGATGGGAGCTCCAGTTTGCGCTCACCCAGGCCCAGAGAACGCGCTCGGCACAGCGCCGGCGCATCGCTCGTGCCACCGGCGCGCGGCCGCGGCACGAACATGTCGGCGCCGCCGGCGAGCAGCGCGCCGACGAAGGCCTCTTGCGCGACGTTCAAGTCGTAGAGACCGTAGATGAGGGCGTGCCCAATCGCGGAACCTCGAGGCGGCACGCCCTCACCCAGCGACGCCGCCGCCGCGAAGTAGCGAGCACCGTCGTCCGTGAGCCCGCGATCGTCGAGCGCCGCGCAATACGCCGCGTAGAGCGCCTCAAGATCCGCGGCCTTGCCCGGCGCGGCGCACTGAGCCCAGCCAGTCCGCGGCGCGACTCCCGCCTGCCGTAGATCGTCGAAGGTCCGGGCGAACGCCTGCGCCACATGTGGCAGGGCGCAGACCGGCGCGAAGTAGCGCAGCTCGGAGGCAGAGGAACGCTCGGCGATGAGCACATGCATGATTCGCTCGCGCACGAGCGCACCGGCATGGCGCCCCGGCGCCAGATCGGCGGCCAACCGCGCCAGCGTGACGACGGAGACGCCGGCGAGCGCCCCCAGCCGGCGGGTCAGGAGATCGCCGATGTGCGTGCGCAGCGCCGCGGAGCCGACGACAAGCGTGAGCGGCGCCAACTGATGTCCCGCTCGGAGCTCGCCAACGCGCGCCACGAGCGCGTCTTCGAGCTCCGCGAACCGGCCGCAAACGAGCACGCCGAGGGTTTGTCGAGCGTCACTCTGCATGGTGCCGGCAGGCTATCATGCGCCCCCGACGGACGACTGCCGGCCACCGCGACGGACGAGACGCTGGTCGGCCGCTCGGCATGCGGTCGCCGGGCGGCGACGTGACGACTCAGGTGAAGTCGTGAATGAGTGCCCGGTGCTGCGGATACGCCGCCGTCAGCGCGGCGGCGTCACCGATCTCAAGATCCTCATAGACGAAACCGGGCGAGACGAGGCAAGCGACAAACGCCCAGGTACGAAGTCCCCGTGGATCTGGGTCCGCCAGCACGCGCGCGCCCTGCCAATGCCCGGCAGCCACGACGGCCTGAGAGACGACGGGCCGCATCTCGAACTCAGATTCGGCCGTGCCCGCTTCGCCGGCGGCACGCACCCATCCCGGCGTGGTGAGGACGTTGCCGAGGACGAAGCAGCTCACAACGCCCTGATCGTCGAACGTCACCACCTCCAACGGAGCGCCGCCGCGAAACACCCACAACTCGTCGCTCTCGATCCTGTGCAGACGGCTCACGCTCCCTTCCGGGAGCAGGTAGTCGGTCATCGTGCTCAGCGGGCGGCTACCGCGCGGCGTGTCGACCGACAGCGGAGAGCAGAACGTCTCGCGGTAGTAGCCGCCCTCAACGTGCGGCTCGAGGCCGAGAATGCGCACCACATCGGCGGTCGTCGGATTCATGCCATCAGCATACTCGCACTGCTGGCTTCGCGCACGAAATGGAAGGGCCCCTCCACCCGAAACCGGGCGAGGGGCCTCCGTAGCAAGCCGTAAGCCGGATCCTGTCGTGGGTGGCCATCCATCTAGGACGCTCGTTGCCGAACGCCTCATGCGACCGAAACCCGGGAGCCTCGGACGAGCAACCCTCAAACGCTCCCCTATTTGGTCTTGCACCGGGCGGGGCTTGCCGAGCCGGCCTGTCACCAGGACCGCTGGTGAGCTCTTACCTCACCGTTTCACCCTTACCCGCACCTCCGAAGAGGCCGCTGGCGGTCTGCTCTCTGTTGCGCTTTCCCTCGGGTTTCCCCGGCTGGACGTTATCCAGCGCCCTGCTCTGCGGTGTCCGGACTTTCCTCGGGCGGATGCCTCGCGGGCTCCGAAGAGCTCCGCGACGCGGCCCGCTCGCGACCACCTGGCTTGCCCGTGCAGTCTACCCCGTGACGCCATCCGTGAACAGACAGTCGCGGCGCCGTCGACCGAGTCCAAGGCATGCCCAAGGTCGCGTGAGCGACATACGTCGTCCACGTGAATCATGTTTGGCAGCAGAAGTGACGATACCCGCGCAGGAGACGGCACACCACGGGAGAAGCTCACACCGCGTGTCCGTGGTTGCGGAGAAGTACGCTCGCGACCATACTGCGAATGGTATTTGCAATCACGAGGATGATTCGCGCTTGATGAAACGCCCGGGATTCACTCAGCGGCTCGCCATGGCTTGCGCCCACCGGCCTTGGCTGACGATCGCCGTATGGGTCGTCCTGCTCGTCGCCTGCGGCACCGTCTACCTACTGTACGGCGATGTCTTCACCTCCTCGGTGAAGTTCCTCAACAACCCCGATTCCAAAGTCGCCGCCGACCTCGTCCGCGAGCACGGCGGCGAGCAGATGGCCATTGCCCAGGCGAGTGATGCCATCGGAGAACTCGCCGATGGCATCACCAAAGCCAACAACGGCGCGGGCAAGCTGGCCGACGGATCGAAGCAGCTGGCCACCGGCACCAAGAAGCTCGAGAAGGGCCTCGACAAGCTCGCCGGCGGAGCCGGGGAACTGAGCAGCGGCCAAGCGCAGGCCAGCTCGGGGGCCGGCGCGCTCAGCGCCGGTCTCCAGGACGCTTCGACGGGCGCCGACAGCCTCAGCTCCGGGCTCGGGCAAGTAAGCGGCGCCACCGGCACGATGAGCTCCGGACTGGCGCAACTGGCAAGCGGCGGCGAAACCCTCGCCGCGGGCGCAGACGATGTCGCCAGCGGCGCCAGCAGCGTCGCCGATGGCGCCGACAAGATGGCCGCCGGCGTGAAGGACTCAGCGGCGGCGGCCGGACAGGTTGCCGGCGGAGCGGACGCCCTCTCCGGCCTCATCAACTCATACCTGCAGGCGCACCCCGAGGCCGCGGACGATCCGGTCTTCCAGCAGATCATCGCGACATCGGGACAAGTCGCCAACGGAGCCGCAGGGCTCGCTGCCGGCCTCGACCAGCTCAGCGGCGGCGCCGCATCTCTCGCTTCGGGAGCGCAAGCGCTCTCCACGGGTGCGTCAAAGCTCGCTACAGGCGCCCACAGTCTGAGTTCCGGTCTCGACAAGAGCGCCGGCGGCGCGCAGCAACTCGATCAGAGTCTCGGAAAGCTGGCCTCCGGCAGCTCCCAGCTGGCCAGCGGCGTCAGCAGCGCCGCCCAAGGCTCACAACAACTGGCAGGGGGAGCGCAAGAACTCGCGGCCGGCTCCGCGGAACTCGCCTCGGGAACACGCAGCGCGGCGGACGGCGCCGGTCAAGTAGCCAAGGGCTCCAAAGAGCTCAGCACCGGAGCCAACGCGCTCAATACCGGCCTCACGTCGGTGTCAGACGGCGCCAACCAGTTGAATGATGCCCTGTCGTCGATGGGCTCCCTCAACGACCACGACAAAGAGGTCGTCGTCATCCACCACGACACGCTCACGACCGACGACCCGCTCTATAAGGCCAAGGTCGTCGAGGTGCGCGACGCCATCGCGGCGTTACCCGAAGAAGACGTCGTCAGTGTCATGAGCGCCTACGATAAGGGGCTCCAGAAGGAGGCCCGCAAGGCGCTCATCTCCGACGACAAACACACCACGTTGATGATGGTTGAGCTCGCCAGCTCCTCCGACGAAGCCGCCAACCACGTCACCGGCGTGTACGACATCGTCACCGATGCCGACCGGCAGAACGGGTTTCGAGTCGCGCTCACCGGCGCAGCCGCTTTCGGACACGACGCGCAAGCGCTCGCCGAGCAGGACCTGCGCCGCGGCGAGGCCGTCGGGGTCCCGATCGCCCTCATCATCCTCGTAGCCGTCTTCGGCGCCATGGTCGCCGCCGGACTGCCCCTCATCCTCAGCGTCTTCGCCATCGTCATCGGCCTCACCATAGCAACCGGCGTCGGTTACATCACCGACATCTCGGTCTTCGCGCTCAACATCCTCACGGCCGTCGCGCTCGCAGTGGGCATCGACTACAGCCTCTTCATCGTCTCGCGCTACCGCGAAGAGGTACGTCACGGCCACGATCGCCGTGAGGCACTGGCCATCGCCGCCGCAACGGCCTCGAACGCGGTCTTCTTCAGCGGCATGACTGTGGTGCTCGCTCTGGGGGGCCTCTTCATCGTGCCGCTCTCTATCTTCACCAGCCTCGGCGTCGGTGCCATGAGTGCCGTGCTCGTCGCCGTCGCCGCGGCGCTCACGCTTCTGCCGGCCATCCTCACCCTGCTCGGCAGCAAAGTCGACGCCCTGCCCGTTCCGTACCTCAGCCGCTACACCAGCCACGAACACGGCGGACTGTGGGGCAAGGCCGCCCGATTCACCATGCGGCGGCCCGCAATCAGCCTCGCTCTCGGCACCATCGTGCTGCTCGCCATCGCCGCGCCGGCCTTGATGATGAAGAGCGGCGGCTTCAGCGCCTCCACCTTCCCCGACGACTTCACCTCGAAGCAGGGCCTCGAGATCCTCAAGCAGTCCTTCCCGGCGGGGTTCAGCGAACCGGTCGATGTGGTCGTCAGCGGCGACCTCTCAGACGAGACAGTCACCAACGCGCTTCAGGACTTCATCGACACGATCGACGAAGACGAGCGCTTCACGCTGACCGGCGTCGCGACCAGCGCGGACGGCCAAGTGGCCGCAATCACGCTCGTGCAGGACGCCGAAGGGATGAGCGATCAGGCCAGGGCCGCGGTACTCGACTTGCGTGAGCGCATCATCCCCGCGGCCTTCGACGGCACGCCGGCGGTTGCCTACGTCGGCGGCGTGACGGCGCACGACATCGACAGCGTCAATATCATCGACGGCAACCTGCCGATCGTCATCGGCGTCGTCCTGACTCTGAGCCTCATTCTTCTGTTGCTCGCTTTCCGCTCGGTGCTCGTCGCGGTGACGGCGATCATCATGAACCTCCTCTCCGTTGCCGCCGCCTACGGCGCCCTCACGCTGCTCTTCCAGGAGGGCCTCGGCGCCCAACTGTTCGGCCTCGGCGACGTGAAGGTCATCGAGTCGTGGGTGCCGCTGGTGATGTTCTGCATCCTCTTCGGGCTCAGCATGGACTATCAAGTCTTCCTCCTGAGCCGCATTCGCGAGCGCTGGATGCAGACAGGCGACAGCTACGGCTCAGTCATCTTCGGCGTGCAATCCACCGCCGGTATCATCACCGGCGCGGCGCTCATCATGATGGCCGTCTTCGTGGGTATGGGCAGCGGCCAGCTCATCATCCTGCAGGAGTTCGGCGTCGGTCTCGCGATCGCGGTCTTCCTGGACGCGTTCGTCGTGCGTGTCATCGTCGCACCGTCGATGATCTCGCTGCTCGGTCATCACTACTGGCACACGCCACGCTGGCTCGAGTGGCTGCCGCGCATCGACATCGAAGCCGCACCGGAGAGCTCGGCGGAGGACACGCCCGCCATCCAGGTCGCCGCGACGAGCGAGAGCCCGGGATGACCCAAGCGGGCACGGATGGCGCGGCCGGCGCCAGCGGGCGCCGCGCCAGAATCCACGCCCAAACCCGCGACGAGATCCTCGACGCCGCCGCAGAGCTGATCACGCGCCAAGGCATCGAGGCCTTCAGCCTCACCGACTTGGCGGCGCAAGCGGGCTTCGGCGGCGCCCCCTCTCTCTACCGCTATTTCACGAACAAGCAGGCGATCCTCGAGGCGCTCACCGAGCGAAGCCTGGAGCGCCTCGCCGTTCACCTGCGGCGGGTCCCCGAGACACTGCCCGCCGACGAGCAGATCGTCGAGCTCTGTCTCGCGTACCTCGACTACACGCGCATGCACCCCGGGGAGCGCACCCTACTCCTCACCACCGCCGCCAGCGTTGAGACGGAGTACCGCACCGCTCAACCTCCGGCCGAGCTTGTCGAGCGCGTGTTTCGTCTGCTACGCAGCGCGGTCGCCGACGGCATTCTGCGAGCGCATGACGAAGATGACGTGTTCGCAATCATCCATGCCGGGTGGGCACTCGCCCACGGCATGGCCGAATACGACGCTGTCTATGCGGAGCGCGAGCGCGAGATGCTCCGCCGGCGCCATCGAGCGATCTTCCGTGCCTGCGTCGCCGGCTTCAAGACAGACTGGACGGACGCGTAGCCGCCCCACCCGTCGCCGAGGCCGTGGCCTACAGCCGCAAGGCCGGATTGACCTCGGCCGCGGCAGCCTCATCGAGAAGCCACAGCAGCTTGCCGTGAACCGGCGCGACCGCCTGCGCGGGGATCGCCCGCGGCACGCGCAGACCCTCCAGCACCTCGGCGACCATACCGGCCTTCTCGTCGCCGGCGACCAAGAACCAGACGTGGCGAGCGGCGTTGATCACCGGCAGTGTAACCGTCACGCGCGAGCCGCCCGACGGCGCCTCGGTGGCGACGGCCAGGTGCTCGTCGTCGTCCAGCACGTCACTGCGCGGAAAGAGCGAGGCAGTGTGGCCGTCTGCGCCGAGACCGAGCACGACCAGGTCGAAGACGGGCAGATCCACACGCGGGCGTTCGAGCGCCGCCAGGGCGGCGAGTTCGTCGGCGTAGCCGCTCGCCGCCACCTCAGGCGGCTCTTCGCCGTGCACGCGATGCACATTCACCGTCGGCACCGGCACGTGCTTGATGAATGTGTCTCTCGCCATGCCGTAGTTGCTCGCCGGATCGTCCACCGGCACGCAGCGCTCGTCTACCCAGTAGAGATGCGTGCGGCGCCAGGGCACCTTCTGGCTGAACTGCTGTCTGGCGAGCATGCGGAAGAAGGCGCGCGGCGTGGCGCCGCCGCTCAGGGCGACGGCGAACCGGCCGCGCGCCGCAGCCGCCTCCTGTGCCGCCACGGCGAAGAGATCGGCGGCACGCAGAGCCAGTGTTTCGCCGTCCGGCAGGACCTCGATACTCATGAGTCGCTCCTCAACCTCTACGTTCGCCGGTAGCGCGACGCCGGCGCACTTCTAGCTGCGCACCGCGTCTGGGCGCCGCCACTTGCGGCCGTCGGCGGCCAAGAGCGCATCCGCCGCCTCAGGCCCCCAGCTCCCCGCCTCGTACATCGGGATCGGCGTCTTCGGCCGCTCGCCCCAGGCCCGGAGCACCGGCTCGACGACCTCCCAGGCCTCCTCGGCCTGGTCGGCGCGCGTGAAGAGCGTCATGTCGCCCTCCATGACGTCGATCAGTACCGTCTCGTATGCCCGGAAGGGCAGCTCGTACAACGTGCCGCCGTAGGAGTAGTTCATCGCCACCGGCTGCAGTTCCATTCCGTGGCCGGGAAGCTTGGACTCGATGTGCAGCGAGAAACCTTCGTCCGGCTGCACACGCAACACGAGCACGTTGGGCTCGAGACCCTCGGCGGCCCCCGCATCCTGGAAGATCGTCACCGGGGGCCGCTTGAACTGGATCGCGATCTCGGTAAGACGCGCCGCCATACGCTTGCCGGTGCGCAGGTAGAAGGGCACCCCCTGCCAGCGCCAGTTGTCGACCATCAGCTTGAGCGCCGCGTAGGTCTCCGTGTACGAGTCCGGCGGGATGCGGTGCTCGGCGCGGTAAGCGACGGCGACTTCACCGCCGATGGTCCCGTGCGCGTACTGGCCGCGCACAGCCCACTCGGCCACGGCGTCGTCGGGAATGCGGCGCACCGAACGCAGTACCTTGAGCTTCTCGTCGCGAACGGCGTCGGCGTCGAAGGCGACCGGCGGCTCCATCGCAACCAGCGTGAAGAGTTGCATGAGGTGCGGCGTCAGCATGTCGCGCAGGGCGCCGGCCTGCTCGTAGTAGGGGCCGCGCTCCTCAATCCCAAGCGTCTCGCACGCGGTGATCTGCACCTGATCGACGAAGCGCCGGTTCCAGATGGGCTCGAAGATGCCGTTGGCGAAGCGCAGCACGAGGAGGTTCTGCACCGTCTCCTTGGCCAGGTAGTGATCGATGCGGTAGATCTGCTGTTCGCTGAACGACTCGTTGATGGCGCGATCGAGCTCGATCGCGCTCTCCAGGTCCGTGCCGAACGGCTTCTCAACGACGATCCGCGTCCAGCCGGCGACCGGTTCCCCGAGGGCGTGATCTCCATCGCTGGCGCCGCGCCGCGAGAGTCCCGCGGCGCCGAGTTGCCGCACGATCACACCGAACTGGTCGGGCGGCGTGGCCAGGTAGAAGAGCCGATTGCCGGCAGTGCCGGCCTCGCGATCGAGCTCGCCAAGGAGCGCCGCCAGACGCCGATACCCCTCCGGATCGTCGAACTCGCCGTGCACCCAGCGCGGCGTCTCCAGCACGCTGTCGCACAGACCGGTGTCGGCTTGCCGGCCGTAGTGGTCGTCGACCGCCTTGCGCAACAACGCCCGGAAGCCCTCGTCGTCGAGCTCCTTGCGCCCGTAGCCGACGATGGTGAGACCGCACGGCATCACGCCGTGACACTGAAGATCGTAGAGCGCCGGCATGAGCTTGCGATGGGTGAGATCGCCGGTCGCGCCGAAGATGACGAGGCTGCACGGATCAGGGTAGCGCGGCCCACCGAACGGCGAGGGCGTCTCCCGCGCCGAGGGTGTCATGACCCGGCCTCTTTGACGGCGTGGCCGCCGAACTCCTTGCGCAGCGCGGCCAGCACTTTGCCGCTAAACGTATCGTCCTGGCGCGAACGGAAGCGCATGAAGAGACTGGCGGCGATCGCCGGCATAGGCACGCTGTGAGCGATCGCCTGCTCAACCGTCCAGCGACCCTCGCCGGTGTCGTCGACGTAGCCGGTAATCGATTCGAGTCCCGGATCTCGAGCGAAAGCGCTCGCGGCAAGCTCCAGCAGCCATGAGCGCACCACGCTGCCGTTGTTCCAGAGGTCGGCAATCTTGGCCAGGTCGAGATCCCACTCGGTGGCTTCGAGCAGCTCGAACCCCTCGGCGTAGGCCTGCATAAGACCGTACTCAACCCCGTTATGGACCATCTTCACGAAGTGGCCGCTGCCGTGACCACCCATGTACTCGTAGCCGTGACCGGGTGGCGCCAGAGTGGCGAGCAGCGGCTCGATGTGGTCGTAGGCACTACGCTCGCCGCCGACCATCAGGCAGTAGCCGACCTCGAGACCCCAGACGCCCCCGCTGGTACCGGCGTCGAGGTAGCGGATGCCGTGTGGCGCCAGCGCGGCGCCGCGCTCGACGTCCAACTGGTAGGGCGAGTTGCCGCCGTCGACCAGAATGTCGCCCGGCGCCAGTAGCGGCACGAGCGCGTCGATAACCTCCTGCGTGGGATCACCGTACGGCAGCATGAGCCAGATGACGCGCGGCGCCGCCAGGGCGGCCACCGCGTCGGTAAGCTCACGCACCGGTTCGGCGCCCTCGGACGCCAACGCCTCCGCCTTGGCGTACGTGCGGTTCCAGACGACGACGCGATGGCCGCCACGCAGCAAGCGGCGTGCCATGTTGGCGCCCATGCGCCCCAGGCCGAGCATCGCGATATCCATGAGGCTTCCTCCTTCGCCGCGGAGCGCGCCTCGCCGCTCTACTCGGTGGCGGCGGCGATGAGGTCGGCGAGACGATCGAGACCGGCGGCCACGTCGTCTCCGAGACATACGCGCAGGGCGCGGCATTCGTGCGCCTGCAGGGCGGCGAGATCGCCGCGCGCCTGGGCGCGCTTGAGCACGCTGAAGCTGTACGGTTGATCAGGTATCTTCACGTCGCGTGGGTCATGTCCCACGAGCTGCAAGAAGTGGCCGCGGTTGGGCCCTCCCTTGTGATACTGACCGGTGGAGTGCAGGTAGCGCGGCCCGTACCCGAGCGTCGTCGCCACGCGCAGACGATCGCGCAAGCGCAGGCGAGCGGACTGCAGCCGTTCCCAGATCGGGGCGGCCGGAGCTACATAGGCCTGCAGAGCGACGTAGTCGCCCGGCACCACCGCGGCGAAGAACTCGCGCAGCGCAGCCGGAAGCTCGTCGTCGCCCACGGGGAAGGCGCGCCGCGGACCGTCGCCGTCATCCGAGGCGGGCAGCTCCCCGTCGGCGGCATAGGCGCTCAGCAGTTTCGCCGTAACGTCCTTGCTCTCCTGAACATTCGGCTGGTCGAACGGATCGATACCGAGAACGAAGCCGGCGATGGCGGTGGCGAGCTCCCAGCGCAACATCTCGCCGGCGAGATCGTCCACCGCTGCCAATTCGTGCTCGAGCACGGGGTGCCCGGCGGCGGCGAGTTGCTCGAGGACTGCCGACGCGTACGGCACCCCGGCCACACGCACGACGCAGAAGACGCGGTCGGCAGCGTAGCTCTCGACGTCGTCCAGCGCCTCCAGATCGACGGGCAGGATGCCCTTGCCCTCCTTGCCCGTGCTCTCGGCGACGAGTTGCTCGATCCAGACGCCGAGCGGCGCGAGCGGAGGAACGCAGACGAGCGTGAGCTTGTCGCGGCCGGCGGCGGCCAGCGCCCCCAGCGCCGCGCCCAATTGGAGCGCCGGGTTCTCGGCCGCCGGCACCTCAGCGGCGCAACTCCGGGCCATGGCCAAGGCACCGTCGAGCAGACGCTCGAGATCGAGACCCAGCAGCGCCGCCGGCACAAGCCCAAAGAAGCTGAGGGCCGAGTAGCGGCCGCCGATGTCGCTCGCATTGATGAACACGGCGCGGAAACCCTGCTCGACGGCGCGCCGCTCGAGGCTCGTGCCCTCATCAGTGATGGCGACGAAGTGCGCGCCCGCGTGATCGCCGCAGTGCTCCCTGAGGAGCGCGTAGAAGTAGTCGTGAAAACGCGCCGTCTCTGTGGTTCCGCCCGACTTGCTGGCGACAATGAAGAGCGTGCGATCGAGATCGATGGCGGCTTCGACCGCGTGCACCGCAGCCGGATCGGTGGAGTCGAGCACGTGCAGCTCGAGGCCATCGCCGCCGAGCACATCCCGGAAGACCTCGGGCGCTAGGCTGGAACCACCCATACCGAGCAGCACGGCGCTGCGAAAGCCCTCGGCGCGCACGTCGCCGACGAAGTCGCGCAGACCGTCGAGCTGCTCGCGCACGTCGTCGAAGACGGTGAGCCAACCGAGGGCGGCGGCGATGATCTCCTGATGTGCCGCCGCCTCCGGCTTCCAGAGCGACGTGTCGGCCGCCCACAGGCGCGCGACGACGTCGTGTTCGTCGAGTCGACTCAGGCATGCCACGACTTCGGCACGCTGAGCCTCGGTGAGTCTCTGTCTGTCGAGATTAGGCATCGTCGCGCTCCAGCAGTTCGCGGCGCTTGGCGTCGATGATCGCGACTACACCGTCGAAGGACTTGACGAACAGATCGACGCCGTCGGCCTGCAGCCTGGCCCCGACGGCCTCAAGATCGATACCGAGCTGGCCCAAGTCGCGCAGCACACGATGGGCTTCGTCACCGTGCCGGTCGATCGTCGTTGCCAGCACACCGTGCTCACGGAAAGCCTTCCATGTCGCCTCCGGCAGCGTGTTGACGGTGTGCTCGCCGATGAGCTCGTCGACATAGAGCGTGTCCGGGTAGGCTGGATTCTTGGTGCTCGTGCTCGCCCAGAGCAGACGCTGAACCTTCGCGCCCGAGGCGGCGATGAGCTGCCAGTCGCGGCCGTTGAGGCCACTACGGAAACGCTCGTAGACGAACTTGCAGTTGGCCACGGCCGCCTTACCCTTGAGGCTCTGCAGACGCCGCCGCTCCGCCTCGTCGGCGGCGGCTGCGATGCGGTCGTCCAGCAGGGCGTCGACCATGGTATCGACGCGTGAGACGAAGAAGCTCGCCACCGACGACGTCGCGCGCACCGTGCGATCGTGCTGCAGTCGGTACTCGAGCGCATCGCGATACGCACCCGCAACCGCCTCGTACTGCGAGAGCGAGAAGAGCAGCGTGACGTTGATGTTGAGGCCGTCGCGCAGGCACTGATAGACGGCCGGGACGCATTCCTTAGTCCCGGGGATCTTGATCATCACGTTAGGCCGGTCCACGGCGGCGAAGACACGCTGTGCCTCGGCGACGGTCGCCTCGGCATCGTAGGCCAGATGGGGCGAGACCTCGATGGAGACGAAGCCGTCCTCGCCACCGCTGCTCATGTAGACCGGAGCGAGGATATCGCAGGCGGCACGCACGTCGGCCGTAGCCAGACGGTCGAAGATCTCGCTTGCGCTCAGCCCTTCGCGAGCGAGTTCGAGCACGTCCTTGTCGTAGGAACTGCCGGCGCCGATCGCCTTCTCGAAGATCGACGGATTGCTGGTGACGCCGCCGAGGCCGTCCTTGTCGACCATCTTCTTGAGACCGCCACGCGAGACGAGCTCACGACTGATGTAGTCGAACCAGGGACTCTGGCCGAAGCGATGAAGCTGGGCGAGACGGCTCTCAGAGACGGGCATCGGGGATCGACACTCCTTTCGCCAGCAGGGCGTGCGCGTGTGCGTAGACGTTGTCGGCAGTGAAGCCGAACTGTTCGAAGAGGGTACCTGCGGGAGCCGAGGCGCCAAAGCGGTCGAGGCCGATGACATCACCGTCGAGGCCCACCCAGCGCTCCCAGCCGAAGGTGGCGGCCGCCTCGACCGCCAACCGGCGGCGGCAGGCGGCCGGCAGCACACTCTCGCGGTAGGCCGGGTCTTGATCCTGGAAGAGGCGCCAGGAGGCGAGATTGACGACGCGCGAGCGCACGCCGTCGGCCGCGAGCCTCTCGTGGGCGTCCAGCGCGAGCTGCACTTCGCTGCCGCTGGCGAGCAGGATGACGTCGGGCACGGCGCCGTCGCCGGAGTCGGCCAGCACGTAGCCGCCGCGGGCCACGCCGCTCGCAGCACCGTAGCGGGCGCGATCGATCACCGGCAGAGCCTGACGGGTGAGGATGAGCGCCACTGGGCCGTCTGACTTGGCGAGCGCGACCCTCCAAGCCTCGACCGTCTCGTTGGCGTCGGCCGGGCGCAACTCCGTCCAGCCCGGCGTTGACCGCAGTATCGCCAGGTGCTCAACCGGCTGGTGTGTCGGCCCGTCCTCGCCGAGCCCGATGCTGTCATGGGTGAGCACGTAAACAACCGGCTGCCCCATGAGCGCCGCCAGGCGCATCGACGGCCGCATGTAGTCGGCGAAGACGAAGAAGGTGGCGATGTACGGGCGTACACCGCCGTGCAACGCCATGCCGTTGGCGATCGCCGCCATACCGTGCTCGCGGACGCCGAAATGCAGGTTGCGGCCGACCGGCGTTTCGACCTGCTGCGCCGGCTCGCCCTTGATCCAGGTGTTGTTGGAGGGAGCGAGGTCGGCCGAGCCTCCCATCAGTGTGGGCAGGCAGGATGCCACGGCGTTGATGACCTGCCCCGAGGCAGCGCGTGTGGCGGGACCTTTGGCTTGAGCCTCGAAGACCGGCAAGTCGGCATCCCAGCCGTCTGGCAGCGCCCGCGTCCAGGCCGCATCCCACGCAGCCGCGCGGGCGCTGTCGACGTCGCGCCACGCTGCCAACTTCTGGCTCCAAGCAGCGTGCGCGGCGGCCCCGCGATCGCCGGCCGCCGCATACACAGCCCGCACGTCCGCGTCGACACAGAACGACGGCTCGAGCGGGCAACCGAGGTTCTGCTTCGCCAGAGCCAGCTCTTCGCTGCCGAGCGGCTCGCCGTGCGCCTTGGACGTGTCTTGGCGATTGGGCGCACCGAAGCCGATGTGCGTGCGCAGCGCGAGCAACGACGGCCGCTCGCACTCCGCCTTGGCGGCCTCGAGCGCCGCGTCGACGGCGGCGACATCGTTGCCGTCTGCGACGCGGAGCGTATGCCAGCCGTAGGCGGCAAAGCGCGCCACGACATCCTCGGTGAACGCCAGATCGGTGTCGCCGTCGATCGTGATGTGATTATCATCGTAGAGAACGATCAGCTTGCCGAGTCCCTGGTGACCGGCAAAAGAGGCCGCCTCGGCCGACACGCCCTCCATGAGATCGCCGTCGCCGACAAGCACGTACGTGAAGTGGTCCTGCACCGACGGACCGTCGCCGTTGAACGTCGCCGCCAGGAAACGCTCGGCCAGCGCCATCCCGACGGCGGTGGCAATCCCCTGCCCGAGTGGGCCAGTCGTCACTTCAACGCCCGGTGTGTGCCCGTACTCAGGGTGACCCGGCGTCTTGCTGCCCCATTGACGAAAGGCGCTCAGATCGTCGACGCTGAGGTCGTAGCCGGTGAGGTGCAGCAACGAGTAGAGAAGCGCGCTGCCGTGCCCGGCGGAGAGCACGAAGCGGTCACGATCGGGCCAGGCGGGATCGTGCGGATCGAAGCGCAGATGCCGCGTGAACAGCGTGTAGGCCATCGCCGCAGCGCCCATCGGCAGGCCCGGATGTCCGGAGTTGGCCTGCTGCACGGCGTCGGCGGAGAGAAAGCGCAGCGTGTTGATACAGCGTTGCTCGAGACTCACATCGAGCGCGCCGGTGGGGTCGCTCATGCCACCTTCCTTGCGTGATCGTGGGGTGTCGCGTTAGTCAATGCCCTTCGCCGCCGTTTGACAAGGTTCGGCGCGGGCGCGATCTCAGTAGTCGCCCTCGGCGGGCACAATGCAGATGAACGAGAGCGGAGCGTCGGGCGCAGCGCGAAACTGATGCTCATGGTCGGAGGGCACGTAAGCGTACGACCCCGGGGAAAGAGGATACACCTCGCCGTCGAGCAGCAGCTCGCCACTCCCCGAAGCGACGAAGTTGATGTGTGGCCATGGATGGCCGTGGCGCGGCGTATGGCCCCCCGGTCCCACATCGAAGAGCCGCATCACCCACCCATCCCACCCCTCTTCGGGTGAGACGAGCACGCGCTTGACGACGTCGACGATGCCCTCACCGATCATCTCGACGGCCGGCACCTCGTCCTTGGCGCCTACCACCCAACGGTCTTCGCCCTGCGTGCCGGCCATGTGCACCTCATTCTCTCGACGTTGCCCGCATCACCGGGCCCTCACACCGCCGAATCCTACCGCAGCGACCATCGGTTCGGCGGCAAGCAAGCTGCTCGTACGTCCACTCGCTCGACGACAGATGACCCTGGCTCAAACACCTCACGCGGGGTAGAGTCCAAGAGTCGGGTCGCATTACGGCCCGATCCAGGGTGCGCGCTACGGGGAGCCGCCAGGGGAGCGCTCCGCGAGCAGGGGGGGGAACCATGCGTCGCTTGTACGTTCACGCAGGTCTGCGGACTATCGTGCTCACACTACTTACAGTGGTCACCGTCGCCATGATGGCGCCGCCGGGCGCGGCGGCCGAAACGACGCCCAATGCGTCCGGCCGCTACGACACCCTTGTCTTGCGCGACCTCGGCGGCAAGCAGGCGGCGCTCGTGCAACTCCTCGCCGACGGCACCAGCTTCACCCAGCGCGAGCTCTGGCGCAGCAAGAAGGGCGCGTTCGACGTGCGCAAGGCGACGTTTGTCGCCGCCGACGTCAACGGCGACGGCATCGCCGACGGCGTCGTGCTCTACGACCTCGGCCGCAGCCGCTCGCGCCTCCTCATCTACGAGAACAACGGCTACACCGCCAAGCAGCGCACGGGATGGACTTCACGCGCGGGCGCCTTCGCGCGCACAAACGCCAAGCTCGCCGTCAGCGATCTCGACCGCGACGGGCGCGACGACCTCCTCGCCCTCTACAAGACCGGTACTGGCGTCGCCCTCTACCGCTTCATCTCCAAGGGCACGAAATTCACGCAGTCGCTCGGCTACTCCACGCGCAGCGGGCTCACCTGGACGAAGGCTCAACTCGCCGCCGGCGACGTTACCGGCGACGGTCGCGGCGACGGTGTCGTGCTCTACGCCAAGAGCAGTTCGCGCGCGCAACTCTTCGTCTTCTCGGGCACAGG
Source organism: Thermoleophilia bacterium (assembly GCA_041393415.1). Lineage (GTDB taxonomy): Bacteria > Actinomycetota > Thermoleophilia > UBA2241 > UBA2241 > CAIXSE01. The sequence continues at coordinate 45,444 of JAWKKE010000009.1, forward strand.
CACAAAGCTCACCAAGAAGACATACTGGAGCGGCACCTACGTGGCGAGCCGCGCGCGGCTCGCCGTCGGCGACGCCGACAGCGACGGCCGCGCGGACGTCGTCTGCCTGTATCGGCCCGGTGGAAGCAGCAGGCTCGATGTCTTCCGCTCTAAAGGCAAGAGCTTCGCCGCGCCGCGCACGTGGTACCAGAACGGCTCGACGCCGGTGCCGGTCACCAGCCGTTTCTGCATCGGCGACGACCGGCGCGACGGCCGCGACGTCGCACCGCGGCCGCCACCGGCTCACGCACCTGCTTCATCACCTGGAGTTCGACCGGCACGGCCTTCGCCGCAGTCAGGCTTTCCACGGCCGCGTGGGCCGTACGCAAAGGTCAGCCTCGGTGTGGCCCCAGCGGCCGGTCTCGTCGTCGCCGACGGGACCGAGCCGCTCTCCAACACCACGATGCGCAGTCTGCGCGCGGTGGAAGCCGACGGCACATTGGAGTTCGCCAGCAAGACCGGGCAGCTCGCCCGGCTCGAGACCGGCAACGTGCTCCTCTCGGGCGCCACGCCGCAGTTCCCCGACGGCCTCTGCCGCAAAGTCACGTCCGTGAGCGAACAGGGCGGCCGAGTGGTCGTCGAGACCACCCCCGCCGCCCTCAGTGACGTCATCGACCAGGGCGAGATCGCCTTCCAGATGAACCTCACCGCCGCCGACCTCCCAGACGACGGCATCGCCGCCCCCGGCGTAAAGCTCATCCGCGACCGCGCGGCGCCCAAGTTCCCCTCCACGCCCCTCGGCAGCGCCACCGACGGGTTCGGCTTCTCGCTCACGACCACCATCCTCGGCTTCGCTGAGGCCGAGGGCGAGATATGGCTCGATCCCGACGCCTACTGCGACTGGGAGATCGGCTGGGGCGGCCTGGAGAGCGCCTACTACCGTCAGGTCCTCAACACGACGACCGACCTCACGGTCAGCATGAAGAAGGACTACACCGGCACCAAAGAGATCACCCTGTACAAACGAACGCTCACGGCGATCACCATCATGGCGGGGCCGGTGCCGGTGGTGATCACACCCGAGCTCGAAGTGAAGGTCGGCGTCGAAGGCGAGATCGTTGCCGGAGTGACAGCGGGAATGACGCTGGGCACGTCGACATGGGCCGAGGTGAGCTACGACGACGGTTGGGGCCTCGACTACGGCTCCACGTATGACTGCACGCCGCAACCGCCGCAGCTTTTCGGCGGGCTGGAGGTAACCGGCTTCACGAGCGGCGGCCTTGCCTTCGAGCTCTACGGCGTCGCCGGCCCGGAGGCCGCGCTCAAGCCGTATGTGAAGCTCGAGGCGGCCACCAACGCCGATCCATGGTGGCAGCTCAAAGCCGGGCTGGACGGCGAGATCGGCATGAAGGCCGAGCTCCTCGACCACGAGATCGCCAGCAAGGAGTACACGTTCAACTTCTTCGAGTATGTCCTCGACCAAGCCGGCTCGGACTCGTCCGGCGGCGGCTCGAGCGGCTACGAGATGCCGAGCGTCCGCGGCAAGATCCTCGACGCCAGCAGCGGCCAGGTCGTGCGGTCGGCATCGGTGGAGATCTCGCAGGGAGACACGACGCTCCGCCAGACGAGCTCGGCCGCCGACGGCACGTACGTCTTCTCTGGGCTCGCCCCGGGCACGTACACCGTCACCGCCGGCAAGAACGGCTACGCCGACAACACGCGCTCGGTGACCGTGGTCAGCGGGCAGACTACCCTCAACCAAGACGTGCAGCTCACCAGGTTGCAGTTCCAGGGCGTCAAGGGATACGTCCTCACCGACGCCGGCCACTCCCCCATCTTCCAGGCGCAGGTTGAACTCTACGAGCCCGACGACCGCAGCTACTCTGGCTGGTGGCACCTCGGAACCGTCTCCACCTTGTCGGACGGCTCCTACGAGTTCACGGGCCTCTCTCCGGGCACCTACCGCCTAGTCGCCAAGCACCCCTACTACTACTCCGAGAGCCTCGAGGTGACCATCAGCGGTGGTCAGCTGGCCGAGAACAAGAACCTCTACCTCGTCCACTACAGCAACCAGGGCGTGCACGGACGGGTAATCGACAGCCTCAACGGACTTCCCGTGAGCGGCGCCAGAGTCGTCGTCTTCGAGGGCGGCGGCGAGGGCGGCTACTTCGAAAGCGAAACCACAACCAGCGGCGACGGCTCGTTCTTCGTCGACGCGCTCGACAACGAGGGTCTCGCGGTCGGCACACACGGACTCATCATCAGCAAGCAGGGCTACGTGGAGTACCGGCGCGACTTCCAGATCTCACGCGGCGCCATCACACAGCTCGGCGACATCAGACTCCAGCAGGTGGGCGGTCACAGCATGAGATCCGAGAGAGGCAGCAGCATCATCTGGACCGATGGCGCCCCGACGGCGACAGGTCGAGGCACCTACGAGTTCTGGTACCGGCCGCTGGCGCTCTTCGGAACGGAGTGGGGCAACCAGATCGCCCAAGTCGCCTGGAGCTACCCCGACTGGCAAGGCACAGGCGCGGCGCAGTACGCCGCCATGGTGATCAGCGCCCAGGAGGTGCCCGTCGGCGGCTCGTACGCACCGGTGATCTTCTTCCATGTCGTCGAGAACAAGCAGGGCGCGGACCCCAGTGAACCAGGGACGTATCACACGCTCCAGGGCACCACGCCGCTGACGCTCGGAACCTGGTATCACATCGCCGCCCAGTACGGGCCCAACGGCATGAAGCTCTTCGTCAACGGCCATCTCGAGGCCTCCAACTCATACGCCGGCGCGCCGGAACCGTTTGCCGGCGCCAGCGGCAGCGCCTGGTTCAGCCTCGGCGAGCACTACCTGGATGGCTCAGGACGCCCCCACACCGCCGGCGGCGACTACCGCGGCCTGCGCGTGTCGGAGTGGGACGAGTACGACGGCAACTTCACGCCGTACGACCTGCCCAGCGCCAACTCGGATACGCTGGTCTACGACGAGCTCGACGGATCGACGAACGGCGTCAACGAGGGCTTCGTGCCGACGCCCTGACGATAGCGAACTGGCATGATGAACACTGATCAGATCGTCATCACTCCGGTCGGTGTCGTGCGTAGCGACCAGAAGGAGCTCGTCTGGAGGCCGGAGTCGGGCGCGCTGTCATGGAACGACCGTGTGCGCCGAGAGAGAGCGAGCGCAGAGGCGGTCTCACGAATCGACATCGATCCGGCGCTGGACGGCATCCTCGACGGCATCGACGAGTACTCACACCTGGTCGTCCTGTGGTGGCCGGACAGGAATCAAGCAGCGTCCGGCCCGCGAGTGCGCGTGCGGCCGATGGGGCGTCAGGATCTGCCGCTCGTCGGCGTCTTCGCCACACGCAGTCCGATGCGACCCAACTCCATCCTCGCGACCGTCGTCACGCTCGTGCGGCGTCAAGGCCAGACGCTCGAGGTGAGGGGCCTCGACGCAGTCGACGGCACCCCCATTCTCGACATCAAGCCGCTGACGCCACACGACTGTCCTCCGGAAGAACGTCGTATACCGGAGTGGCTACAGCGCCTAGACCGCGAACGGGCAGCAGTAGACGACGAGTAGAAGATGAGCGAATGCGCCGCGGGTGGTGAGGCACGATGCCCCACCGCCCGCGGCGTTCCTCACACTGCGAAGCCGGGAGACGTGACTTACTCGTCGGCCGGGCTCCACACCTCCCACACGCGACCCACGAGGTCCGGGCCGGGATGAAGCACCTTCTTACCCGGCTCCCAGCCAGACGGGGTCACCTCGGCGCCCTTGGTGGCGCGCACATGCTGGAATGCCTTGAGCTGACGGATCGTCTCCGCCACCTTGCGGCCCACAGGCGGTGTAAGAACCTCCATGGCCTGGACCACGCCGTCGGGATCGATGATGAATCGGCCGCGTACATCGACTCCCGCTTGCTCGTCGTACACGCCGAACGCCGTCCCCAGATGCCCCGCCGAGTCGGCGAGCATCGGGAACGGCACGCCGCCGTCGACCATCTTGGTGAGCTCGTTCTCGTTCCACATCTTGTGGACGAACTGGGAGTCAACGCTGACTGAGAGCACTTCTGCGTCCAGAGCCTGAAACTCGCTGTACTTCTCGGCGACCGCCGAGATCTCCGTAGGTCAGACGAAGGTGAAGTCGCCCGGGTAGAAGCACAGGACGACCCAACGCCCGAGCAGATCGGAGAGCTTGACCTGAGTGAAGGCGCCTTTGTGGTACGCAGGGGCGGCGAAGTCCGGCGCCGGACGACCCACCATGATGCTACTCACGCTTGCCTCCTCCTTCACGCGCATCGTCGACTCGCCCTTCGCCGTCGGCTGCGCACCGACGACTGACCCAGTTGGACGAGCACAACCGATTGCCGGCTCCTCCATGTCTCACGCACCTCCTTGGCTTGGCTCGCTTTCATCGGACTCGGAATCAGCATAACAGTCCTCATCGGCAGTTCCGCCGACCACAGCGACGACAACGTCGCTGAACGCCTGCGCCGCCGGCAAGTCCGTGCCCGAGAGCACGAACGGGTTGCCGCTGTCGCCTCCCTCTCCGATGCGCGGATCGAGCGGGATGCGGGCCACAAGCGGGACGTTCATCTCGCGCGCCAGCCTCTCCCCTCCCGGCCCCGGGAAGGCAGTGACCGACGAGCCGCAGTGCGGACAGACGAGGTAGCTCATGTTCTCGACGATTCCGAGCACGGGCACCGAGAGCTGCCGGCAGAAGTTGATCGAGCGGCGCACGTCGGCGAGAGCGACGTCCTGCGGCGTCGTGATGACCAGGGCGCCGTACACGTCGGGCACAAGCTGGAGCACCGAGAGCGGCTCGTCGCCGGTGCCCGGCGGAAGATCGATGATGAGGTAGTCGAGCTCGCCCCACTCGGTCTCGCCGAGCAGTCGCATGATCGACGAGTACTTGAGCGGGCCGCGCCAGATCACCGCGTCGTCGTCGCTACGCAGAAAGTACTTGATCGACATGACGGCGATTCCCTGACCGGCCGACACCGGCAGCATGCCCTCAGCGCCCGGCACAATATGCGCCGACTCGCACCCGAGAAGCTGTGGCACACTGGGCCCGTGCAGATCCGCGTCGAGGATGCCGACGCGCAGACCCCGTCGCGCCAGAGCGACGGCGAGGTTGACGGCCACCGTGCTCTTGCCCACGCCGCCTTTGCCGGAGAGGACGGCGATCGTACGTCCAATGTGCTCAAACCGGCGCTGTATCAGTTCCTCGCCCGAGGGTTGTTCCGCCGCGGGCTGAGCTTGAGCTGCGCGGCGATCGTCGTCGCCGGAATGTCGCTCGTTCAATGGATCCTGCCTTCCCGATGAGTTCCTGCTACAGTATAGGGCATATGCCCACTAGTGCCGCAGACGTCACGATCTTGTTCGACAACGAGGCGAGCACCCCCGGCCTTACGGCCCTGTGGGGGTTCGCGGCGCTGATCGAGATCGGTGCGTTACGGATTCTGTTCGACACCGGCAGCAACGGCCGCGTGCTCTTGCGGAACATGGCCGCCCTGGGACTCCGGAGCGACGCGCTCGACATGCTCTTCCTCTCCCACGCCCACTGGGATCACAGCGGCGGCATCGACTCGGTGCTTGAGCTCAACGAACGCATCACCGTCGTACTGCACGACGGGTTCTCCTTGCACTTCATCGAGGATCTGCGCCGACTCTGCGGCGAGGTGATCGTCGTCGGCGCCGACCCGCAGGAACTGGCGCCCGGCGTCTTCAGCACTGGCAGACTCGACGGTCCGCCGGCCGAGCACGGCATGGTGCTCGACGTCGGCGGCATCAGCGCGACCGTCGCTGGCTGTGCCCACCCGGGCGTCGAACGCATCGTGGCGAGCGGCGGCGCGCTCCTGGGGAGGCCGGTCGACTGGGCGATCGGCGGCTTTCATCTCCTCGCGACGGAACCGCCGGAAGTCGACCGGCGCATTCACAGATTGCGCGCCCTAGGTGTGACGAACGTGGTGCCGACGCATTGCACCGGTGAGGCGGCCCAGCACGCCTTTCGGGCCGCCTACGGCGAGCACTGCCACACCGGCGGCGTCGGTCGCCGCTTCGCGCTCGCCGCTCCACAACTCTGACCGCAGCCACGTCCTCGTACTCCCCTGTTCGCCCTTGACACTCCTCCTCAGGCTCGTATACTGAGCATATGCTCATAATACAGACTGCAAAGGAGGATTCATGCCTCATGGAGACAGCACTGGGCCCAGAGCCGCAGGACGCATGACAGGCCGCGGAGCAGGCTACTGTGGCGGCGGCAACGCGCCCGGCTACGAGAGTTCCCCCGGCGGCGGCCGGCGCGGCGGCGTTTCTCCCGAAGGAGTTTCGACGTGGCCGCGGCCACCGCAGTCGCTTCCTGGCCACCGGGCTGACCGGTTGGGAACGCGAGTCCGCGGCCCTGGTCCGCGTTCGATCGCTCCGCCGGCCACGCCGGACAGCTCTCACGAGCGCGATTGTCACCCTGCGAGCACACAAAACGAGCGTATCGAGCGGGCGCTCGGCGACATCCGTCAGCGCCTGGCGGACCTTGAGGCCAAGTGACGTACACCACAGCACCGTGGCTGACGGCGGCGGGAAGCCCAGCACAGCGACGCAGGACCTTCAGGTTCATCGGCGTCGCACCTGACCGGGATGCGCAGCACCCCGGTGCAGCCCTTCTTTCGCCGCGGGCAACGCCGGACGTATCGAGATTCTGATGCGTTCGCCGATGGTCTCGACCGACGTCGACGGCTTCTCGCACATCCACGTCCTGTACTGGCTGCACAAGCGCCAAGCCCAGCAGCGCTGCACGCGTCGTCCCCTTCCTCGACACCGAGCCACACGGAATTCCGCGACGGTCGCCAAACCGGCCCAACGCCATCGGACTGAGCGTCCTACGCCCGTTGCGCGGCACGGGACCACGCTCGTCGTCGAAGACGTCGACATCCTGACGGCACGCCAGTGCTCGACATCAAGCCCTACTTCGCACGCCTGACGCCCGCCACGACGCGCGCAGCGGATGGGTCGACAATTGTCGACGAAGACGCACACCGTGGTCAGAGCGCCTGGCAGGACACACGCCTGACGATCCAGACGTCACAGCGGTTCAGGCGCCCTGGCTGGCGCGCGTGGCGCGGCTCAGAGCGACACGCCGCACGCGACGGGGCTCCCGCCACGTTTCTCCCACTCCGGGCCGCCGCTTGTACCGCGCCCACATTGGCGGCGAGCATATGCCCCTTATATCGACCCCTACAGGCTTCACGCAGAGAGGAGGTAGCGCAGTGCGCGTCGCACACAGCGGAAAGGGTGGCACCGGGAAGACGCTTCGGCGACGACCGCCGCTGACACTGCCGCGTGCAGGGACTGGCAGTCCAACTGCTCGACGCTGACGTCGAGGAGCCGAAACCGCCATCTCTCCTGCGCCCCAGGCCGACCGCACCGAGACGGTGCACGTCCCGATCCCTCATGGTCGACGAATCGCGCCGCAGCGGCTGCGGCGCTTGGTGCCGGCGTTTGCGCCTTTCGCGCACTTGCGGTCGTAGGGATCATCCGTGCTCGTGTTCCCCGAGATCTGTCACTCGTGTGGCGCCTGCGTGCGGTACTGCCCCGAACAGGCGCTGCATGAGGAGATGCCCCAATGGAGCCGTGTGGAGCATGCGAGCGCCAACGCCTGTGGCCGGCCGGTCTTCTCCAGTTGGTGACGGGCACGCTCGCGATCGGCGAGGCGAAAGCGGTACCTGTCACCAAGGCCGTCGTGGCGACCGCCAGCGAAGACGCCGACGTGGTGACGCTCTCCTGGCACCTCGTGTCCGGCGATCGCAGCCGTGGCCGACGCCGACTTCGTCGTGCTCGTGACCGAGCCGACGCCGTTTGGGCCCACGATCTCGAACTGGCTGTAGAGATGGTCCGCGCGCCTGGGCTGTCGCGAAGCCGCTGTCAATCGCGTCGTGGCGGGCGACCACAGGGTGCGGCAGCACTGTGCAGCCGAACGCCTCGAGATCGTCGCGGAGCTGTCGGACGACCGCCGCATCGAAGCCCATGCCCGCGGCCAACTCATGGTCGACGCCGTCCCCGCCCTGGAGCGGGAGCTGGCCACAGTTTGGGAGCGGATCGCGGCGGCGGCGGAACGCAAAGAGGTGCACGCATGAGCGCCGTGCGCCAACTCGTCGTCATCAGCGGAAAGGGAGGCACCGGGAAGACGAGCGTCGTGGGTGCGTTTGCGGCGCTGGCCGACGGAGCCGTCCTCGCCGACTGCGACGTCGACGCCGCCAACCTGCACCTCATCCTCGAGCCGCGATTGGGCGAGCCGCACGACTTCAGCGGCCGCAACCGCGCAATCATCGACCAGACTGCCTGCCGCGCCTGCGGTCGCTGTGCCGACATGTGCCGCTTCGACGCCGTCTCGGTGCGTGACGGGCAGTACGTCATCAACCCGCTGGCCTGCGAGGGCTGCGAATTCTGCCGCAGAGAGTGCCCCTGGAACGCCATACACATGGAGCCCGTGGTCAACGGCACCTGGATGGTCTCGGAGACGAGCTTCGGACCGCTGGTGCACGCGCGACTCGGGATCGCGGAGGACAACTCCGGCAAGCTGGTGACACTGGTACGCCAGCAGGCGCAGGAGGTAGCCGAGCAGCGCGACCTCCCGCTTGTGATCGTCGACGGCGCGCCCGGCATCGGCTGTCCGGTGATCGCGTCGCTCACCGGCGCCGACGTGGTACTCGCCGTCACCGAGCCCACCGTCTCCGGCCGTCACGACTTGGCACGCGTGCTCGAGGTCGTGCGGCGCTTCAAGCTGCCCTTCGGCGTCTGCGTCAACAAGGCAGACCTCAACCCGGAGATCAGCGAGCACATCGTCGCCGAGGCGGTGGAGCGCGGCGCACTGTTCGTGGCGCACGTCGGCTACGACGCTGCCGTTACACGGGCGCAGGTGGCCGGGCTCGACTTGGTGACCTACGGCGGCACCGCCGTGCAGGAGATCCGCATGCTCTGGGACTCGGTCGCCGCCGCACTGAACACCTCGCGGCGAAAGGCGGTCGACACGTGACGCCGCAGAACACGCACGACGAGGCTTGCCTCGCAGCTTGCCTCGCACCGTGCTGCACGAGGACACCGCGTTCTTGGCGGCGTCCGCAACAAGAGAGGAGCCATCATAGTGAAGATCATCATCAGCGCTCAGGGAAACGATATCGACTCCCTGACTGATCCCAGATTCGGACGCTGTCGCTACCTCATCGCCGTCGAGACGACCAGCGGCGAGTGGCACGCGCACGACAACCAAGACAACGCGGCCGCGAGCGGTGGCGCCGGAGTGGAAGCCAGCAATCGCGTCGTATCGCTGGGCGCGGCGGCTGTGATTACCGGGAATCTCGGTCCGAATGCGGCACGCGTACTGGACGCGGCGCACATCGCCGTCTATCGCGCCGAGAACGGCGCCACGGTGCGCGAGGCTGTGGCCGCGTTTGCCGCCGACGGCCTGGAGAGAATCGACGCGCCCACCGTCCAGGGACACTGGATGTGATGGCCATGATCGCGAACAGACAAGGCGGCGGCCGCGGTCAGTACCAGCGCCAGAGACGCAGAGACGGCTCGGGACCCAACTGCGGCGGCCGCGGCGCGCGGCGTTGCGGCGGAAGCCGGCAGGAACAGGCCGGAGCTCCGCGCGCGGCCACGAGTACCCTCATTGCCGCAGGTACCTACCTCATCCACGACGTGCGCGACGCCGACGGTCTGGTGCGGCCGCTGCTGCGCCGGGCCGCACTCTCCCTCGTCACCTGCCCCTACTACTCGGCGCGGCGCCTCGCCGGCGCGTACTTGCGACTCGATCCACCGCCGCCGGCGCCGCTGCCGCCGGCGACAGTAGAGTCACACCGGCTGTCGGCAGCTCACGATGCCCCCGCGCTGCCGACGCGCGTCGCGGGCGCCGAGCCCAACGACGCGCTGCTACAATGATGATTGAGCATATGCCAACAAGGAGATAATCCCCGCATGCCTCGCCCACCCATCGCACGTACCGTCGGCGGAGTCCCCAGACACACGCTCTTCAAGCCCGCGGGCATCCCGGCCCGTGAGCTCGAACACTTGGCGCTGGCAGTCGACGAGCTGGAGGCGATCCGTCTCGTCGACTTCGAAGGCCTCAGCCATGAGCAGGCGGCCGTCGCCATGGGCGTCTCCCGCCAGACGATCGGCCGCGTCCTCGAGCACGGGCGCGCTCAGGTGGCCGAGGCACTCGTGACGGGCAAGGCAATCCTCATCGGCGGCGGTCAATATCGAGTCGAGGCGCGGGTGCTCTGTTGCGCCTCGTGCGGAGCCGCGTGGACAGAGGCGCCCGACGGGCCGCCGCCGGACGCCTGCCCAGATTGCGGCGCGCCGACGGTCAGCACCTGCTGGCATGAGGGACGGCACGAAGGACGGCGCGGCAACACATGGCGCGGCGGACGCTGCCGGGGCCGCGCCACCACCTACGCAGACGCGAATAACCAGAGAACGGAGTGACTTCACACATGAGCGAAACGAACGCATCCAAGAAACGCGTGGCAGTCCCGTCGGAAGCGCCTGGCGGTCTCGACGCGAGAAGGTCGGGCCACTTCGGACGTTGCGACTGTTTCACGGTCGTCGAGGTCGAGAACGGCAACCTGGGAGCTGTGGAAGTGGTCGTCAATCCACCGCATCATGAGGGTGGGTGCATGCGTCCGGTGGTGCTCCTGGCCGAGAACACCGTCGACGCAATCGTCGTGGACGGAATCGGCGGTCGGCCTCTGCTAGGCTTCAATCAGGTCGGCATCGCCGTGCACGCAGGCACCGGCACAGACGTACAGACCGCGGTGAGAGCGTATGCGCAGGGATCGCTGCCCGAGGTCGGACTCGAGGGTGCGTGTCGCCACTAGGCAGATCGGGCAAACCGGCAGCGACAGCGTGACCACGAAAACCGCAGCAGGCAAGGAGTCAACATGACATCCGTCGAGACGATCCAGAGGGAGCGCGGCATCATCGGTCGCAATCGCGAGCTGCGGCGCGCGTTGGCTGTACTCAACTCCGGACGCCATCTCCTTCTCGAGGGGCCGGTCGGTGTCGGCAAGACTCGTGTCGCGCTCGCCGTCTGCGCCCACCTGCAACGCGGCGTCGAGCGCGTAGACGGCGACGACCGGTACTCGGAGAGCAAGCTCACGGGCTGGTTCGACCCGCCCGTGGTCCTCAAGCAGGGATACAGCGAGGAGTCGTTCTTCGCCGGCCCGCTGGTCAACGCCATGCGCCAAGGCAAGATCCTCTTCATCAACGAGCTCAACCGCATGCCGGAGACAGTCCAGAACGTGCTCCTGCCGGCACTGGACGAGCACATCCTGCAAGTGCCGCACATCGGCGAAGTACGCGCCGCCCCCGGATTCCAGGTTGTTGCCACCCAGAACCCCGTAGAGTACATCGCCACCGGTCACCTCTCGGAGGCCCTGCGCGACCGCTTCGAGCACCTGCGCCTCGACTACCAGTCGGCCACTGAAGAGGAAGCGATCGTGTGCGCCGAGACGGACTGCGACAACCTCGACCTCATCCGCACCGCCGTGCGCCTGGCGCGGGCAACGCGCCGCCATCCGCTCTTCCGCCGCGGCGCCTCGGTGCGCGCGCCCATGGCCACCGTGATGGTTGCCGAGGAGCTGCGCAAGGCCGACGGTCGCCCGGCCGGCCAGATCGATCGGGCGACTCTCTGGTGCGCCGCCGAGGCCGGCTTCACCACCCGCGTGCACATGCGCGACGAGAGCAACATGGACTTCGCGACCGCGTTCGGCGAGGTCTTCGAGCTCGTCGTCGACCGCGGGCTCGACCCCGACGAGGCACTTACCCCGCCTGCCCCAAAAGCCTGAGCGCCCTGCGGGCGCTCGAGGAGACCTATCGCGATCTGGCGGCGCTGCCGCTCGAGCCAGATCTGCTGCACGAAGAGATGGACGACGACGAGTTCCTCGCCTTCATCGCCCGGCACACCGAGGGCAGCGAGGGCGTCGTCGACGCAGCGCCGCACTTCTACGCCGTGCGGCCGCGCGTAGAAGACGTGCTCGCGCAGGCGGCGAGCATCGTCGGCCCGTTGCGCGCGGCCACTACCACCGTGCGCGAGATCATGCGCGAGCCGTACATCGGCGAGCTCGACATCGACGCGACGCTCGAGAACATGGTCGGCAAGGAGTTCCCGGAGCGAGACGACTGGATCGTCCAGATCCGCGAGGAGCGTCGCCATCAGGTCGTCATGATGATGGATGCCTCGCTCTCCATGGCCGGCGAGAACCTCTCCGTAGCCGCGGTCGCGGTCGCCATCATGGCCTTCAAGATCAAACCTGAGGATCTCGCGGTGGTCGTCTTCGAGGACGAAGCGCGCGTCGTCACCCGCCTCGACGCAACCGACTCGCCGCAAGACGTGATCCGCAGCATGCTCGATCAGCCGGGGTTGGGCGTCACCGACATCGAAGCGGCGCTGCTCAAGGGGGCCAGAGAGATCACGCGGGCGCGAAACCCGCGCCGTAGCGGCCTACTGGTGACCGACGGCCGGCCCACAAAGGGGGCCGCCGATCCCTCCGACATCGCGTACCTCTTCCCTCACCTGCACGTCCTGCTCACCGAGGACAAATACATGGACGAGGAGCTCTGCCAGTCAATCGCCGCCGCCGGCAACGGTGAGGTGTTCCCGGTGCGTACGATTCAGGAACTGCCGCAGCGCATGCTCGACGTGGCCAACGGCGTGCTGCGATAGATCAGGAGCAGAGGAGCGGGCGCCGGTTCAATGCGAGGCGGCGCCCGCTCCGCGTTTGAAGCTGAAGCCGAAGCCAGGTGCCTGCGTGAGCGGCTCCAGCGGGCTCCGCGGCACGCCTGCATGCGCCTCGCCGTGGTAGTCGATGGGCGCAACATCGTTAGGCCCATAGGGATACAGCAGGCTGGCGAGCGCCTGGATCTGCGCCCTTCCCACGCCGAGCTCGAACTGGCCACCGCCGTAGAGCACGATGCCTTCGGCGAGGGCGCGATCGACGCAGTCGAGGAGCGCCGAGAGCGAGCCGAAGCGTGACGGCTTGATGTTGAGAAAGCGCGGATGTTCGGGCAACGCCTCCACATCCGCCCAGGAGTGGATGGGCGCGTCGAAACTGAAGCGCGCCTCTTCCCCGTCAAGCGCCGCGCGCGCCGGCCCCTCAAGGGCCGGATCCTCGAGAATGGCGTCGGGGAAGGCCGCCGCCACCGCCCGGTACTGCGCCGCATCCGGCGGATTGTCGACCGGCGAGCCGTGATAGAAGGCCTTGAAATCGAGCACCCGCACTCTGCCCGTCGCAGCCACGCGCGCGATGGTCCCTCCATCCCATTCGGGCGTGGGATCGAGCTTGAACTCGAGCTCCGGGTTCACCGCCAGCCAAGGCATGACGTCGAGCCGCGTGGAGACGGCAAAGCGAACGGGATGGTAGTCGTGGTCAAGCGCCGCGCCAAACGACTTGCCCTGCTGCCGCAGGGCAAGGTCCAGCGCGGCGCTCTCGAACGCCCAGCGCCGGTAGTTGCGATACGTGTCCGACTCCGGTGGCCTGTCGGGGAACAGGTCCAGGCCGCCGATCAACTGTGAGAAGCCGTCGAGCGTCGTCTGGCCGCGCAACGGCAGCGCCAGCGGATAGGGATCGTGATCCGCGGCCGCGTAGGTCACGTCTTCGCCGCGGCCCTCGTGCCCGCTACCGCGCAGCACGACAACCGTCGTCACGCGGCGAAAACCGCTCGAGACGTCGCGCTCCAGCCGCTCGCAGCCGTAGTCCTCTACCGTCAGAGGCAAGCCCGCGATGCGCGCGTATGGACCCTCGTCTACCCGCACTTGACCGATGTGAGTGTTGTCGCGCGCGTCCACGCCTCCGTCCTCTCTGACCTCGCGTCGCCCTGCGCCTTCGCCCGTGCCCACGCCCCAAACCCTACTCAGGCACTCGTGACGAGTGATGTTCGATGATGCGCCAGCCGTCCGCGCTCTGGCGATAGACGTACGTGAAGCGCGCCGCGACCACCGATCCGTCGGCAAAGGCGAATGTGTAGCGCCCCGAGCTGACGGCCAAGTCACCGAAGACGCGCACGTTGGCCTCGTCGATCACGCCGCGCGGACCCCCGGCGACGACCTGTTCGAAGTAGTCGCGGATCTCGGCGTGGTTGCGGCGCACCCGGCTGGAGACCGTCGGCAGAAGGATGGCGTCGCTTGCGTACAGCTCCGTGACCTTGCCGGCGTCGCCGGCCTGCAGCGCCGCGATCCAGGCTTCGAGCAACGCCAGAATCTCGCTCTCGGAGCCCACTCACACCTCCCTCGCCGCCGCCTCGCCGCCGCAACACTGACAGAAAGCCCATCGCCACGCCACTAGCGCCGGCAGATTGCGGAAACCTGCGACGCGAAAAGGCCGCGGACACCGGTCGCGCCGGTTCACGGAGGTCGTCGGCGTGGCATGTCGCTGCTTGGTCAAGACGGCAGAAGTGCTGGTGAGGCGGATGAATCGAGGCGAACGATACTGAACCGGAGACCGCACGGCGGCAGCCCCCTCAAAACGGTCACCTAGTTCCCCTACCCCATCCAGCAGACGAACGTCTTCAACTTCCCCAAGTACTCGACCAAGGCTACGGTCTTCGCCAAGGCACGGAGTCAACTAGTGGAGAGCATCGAGAAGGCGCAATAGTGGACAGGGCAGCGCAGGCCAAGGAGAATGGTCGCAACGAAACTGGGTCGTCTCGGAGGTCGTGAAATGCGCAAGCGCTTATGGGTTCTGGCATTCGTCGTCGCACTGGCACTGACTGTGGTGGGCTGCGGCAGCTCCGATGAACCTGTCAGCGAGGCAACACCGTCCGACACGACAGCCGCGTCAGCATCGCCGGACGCAAGCCCCGCGACCGCGAGCTGGACGACCGTCACGACACTCAAGTCGAGCGACCCGCAGAAGATCGAAGGCATACTCATCAGCGAGCCTTTCGAGGTTCACGGAACCGCCAAGCTGAAGCTCGACATGCCGGACGGCGGCAGGCTCGACGGCGTCATCGGGGTCATCATCCCGTCGGACAAGGCTACCGATTCCAGCACCATCCTCAAAGCAATCACGGACGGGGTGTCCGTTACCTTGATGCCGTCAGCGGCAACCCAGGAGATCCCAGACCTGGACGGCACCTACGTTCTCGTGGACTCCGTGCCGACTGACAAGACGTGGTCGGTCAAGATCATGACGCAGAAGTGACGACGGTGACGTGGCCGTGTCGACCAGCGCAACCGCTGGCACCGCAGAGGGGATAGAACGAAACTGAGACCGGCCCATGGGCCGGTCTCAGCAATCGCACTCCACTGTGCGACGTTGCCGCCAGATCAGCGGCTAGCGACTGAGCCACTTGTGCAAAGACGCGTAGAACCCATCGTCGCCAGTATGGAAGTTGTAGCCAAAGCAGCCCAGCTCGTGCGGCTCAATTGGAATGCTGGGCACCATGATCGTCCATTCACCGTCCGCGACCCAGAACTCGTTGAGAGCGAAATCGCCGCCGACGAGCTCGGTCGGGACAACGCCGGTGAAGTCGAAGCTGAACACACCGTCGAGCGGGCTACTCGCGGGCACATAGCCGTAGTTCTGGATCGTGCCCCATACCTTCACGATAACCTTGGCCTTCACACGATCCCAGCCTTGGTTCATCTTCACGTCGCCGAGAGCACCGCTCCACTGGATGTTGCTGCCGTTGGGGTCTACGACGAGGCCGGTAACAGCCGGTTCGCTCGTCGCATCAAACGTGAAGGTTCCGTAGCCACCACTGCTGACCCAGCACATCGACCAGACATGGAGGCCATGTTCTGCGGCATTGTTGCTTGCCGGCGTCGCCAGCGCTGGAACAGACATCGCCAAGAGCATGACGGCGCTCACGACCAGAAGGCCAAAGTGTTTCCTATACCGTTTCATCACGACGCTCCTTCAGAGTGGACGTTCCAATTCGTGGAGCTTTCGCCATGCATCTTCACCCCCTCTGACCTCCTTGCTGCCCTTCCCGCCGACGACGACCCACAGGAGATTCTCGAGACGCAGACCGCAGACACGCGCACGCGTATCTGCGGTCCCACGGCGTCACTCCCCTCTCAGAGACGCTTGCCCTACGATGGAAGTCTGGACGCGGCACAGCAGGTTGACAATGTCCGAAGGGACAGGCCAACAGACAGTCTTCGCGACGATGGGACTGTCCCGCCGGACAGTGCTCGGCAGATCGAGAGGCCAACGCCCTCTGCCGCCGCTTCGAGAGCGACGCAACGATCGCCGCTGAGCCACAGATCGGACTCAGTGCACCGCTTCCCCCTCCTCGCCGGCGGATGTGAGACGAAAGCCCACACCGGGCTCCGTAAGGATGTAGCGCTCGTTCGTCCCGCCCTCGGCGAGCTTGCGGCGCAGGTGGCTGACGTGCACACGCAGCGCCTGGCGGTCTTCCCCCCACTCCGCTCCCCAGACGCGCTCCAGGATCATCCGCTGCGTTACGACGCAGTCGACGTTGCGCGCCAGGATGGCGAGGATGTCGAACTCGGTGGGCGTGAGAGCGACCTTCCGCCCGGCCACGGCCACCAGTCGCCGGCCGAGGTCGATGCTGAGATCGCGCACGCGCACGACCGGCGGCGGCGACGTCTGGCTCGCGGCGCGGCGCAGTAGCGCCCGCACACGAGCCAGCAGTTCGCCGGCCGAGAACGGCTTGGTGAGGTAGTCGTCGGCGCCCTCGTCCAGTGCCGTGATCTTGTCGACGTCGTCGGCCCGAACAGAGAGAATCAGGATCGGGCCTGAGTACCAAGCGCGGAGTTCCCGGCACACGTCGACTCCCGACATGTCCGGCAGCATCAAGTCGAGGATGACGAGGTCCGGCAACTTGTCGATCGCCGCGATCAGCGCCTCCTCCCCCGTCGTCGCCTCCGCGACGCTGTACTTGCGTGTCTTAAGGATTGAGCGCAGCGCACGGCGAATCTGCTCCTCGTCGTCGACCACCAGCACCGTGAGCGCCCGCTCGCGGATCGCGCTCTCTTCCGGAGATGTGGCGAGGTGATTCATGCACACCCGCTCGCGCCGTTGACGATTGGGAGTTCGACGACGAAACGCGCACCGTGCGGAGACACGTCCTCGACCCTGATCGTGCCGCTGTACTCAAGGACGATTTCGCGCGCGATCGCCAAACCAAGACCGGTACCGAACGGTCGCGAGACGCTTGTCTCCGCTCCCCGATAGAACTTCTCGAAGATGAGCTCCTTCTCACCGTCGCTCACCCCGCATCCTTGGTCCTCCACCCAGACGCGCACGGCGCCATTCCGCGAGCGAGCGCCGACGACGACTGGGGCATCACTGCCGTAGAAGAGGGCGTTCTCGAGCACGTTCTGGAGAACTCTGCTGACTTGGCCGAAGTCAACACATATCGGCGGCAGATCCGCAGGCAGGTCGAGCTGAACGCGACCGCGCAGATGAACCGGCAGCGCATCGAGACTGGAGAGCACGATCTCCTCAAGGTCGTTCCAGTCCTTGTTCGGCTTCCACGAGCGCGCCTCCAACCGTGACAGATCGAGAAGCGAGCTGATGCTGTGGTTGAGTCTGGTCACGTCGACGATGATTGCCCGCAACTCCTCCCTGACAGCCGCCTCCTGCCACTCCGTGTCGCCCTCGAGTAGATTGCTGATCGTCGCCGTGAGCGCCGCGAGCGGAGTCTTGAGCTCGTGCGACACAGAAGACAGGAGGGTCGACTTGAGCTCGTCCGCTTCACGCAAGGCGTTCGCCCGCGCCGCAGCGTCCAGCAGGTGCTGGCGCTCAAGGAAGGCCGCCGCAAGATTGGCGACAGACTGAAGCAGCCGGATCTCGGCCTCCGACAGCGTCTCTCGGTCGGCAGGCTCGACGGCCAACACGCCGTGTGATCGACCGGCGGTCTGCACCGGCAGGTAGATGCCGTGACTCGCAGTCTCCGACTCCCCCGTAATGGCCTCCGAAGGCAGCGTAAGCGGGCTGACGGCGTCGTGCACCCATGCCGCCGCCTTGAGCTGCGTTGGCCCCATCGGCCGACCATCCTCCGGCGAGACAGCCAATACCCGGCAACCGGCTCCGTCGTTGCCCACGAACAGCATCACCCGAGCGGTCCGCAGCAGTCGTGACACCTTGGACACGAGCGTGCGCCCCATGGTCTCGCTCGAGCTCTCCGAGACGAGCGACGTGCTCAGCTCAACCAGCAGGTCCGATTCACGTGCGTGGGCGACCGCCTTGGCTTCTCTCTCCCTCAGTCGCCCCGTCTGCAGTCCGACCACCAGCCCCACGATGAGCAGCGCACCGAGCGTGAGCCAGTCCTCGCTCGCCGTGACGCGCAGGCTGTGATAGGGGGGCAGAATGAAGTAGTACCAGGCAAGAAAGCAGAGAACCGCCGACAGGAGCGCGGGCCCAGCTCCGCCGGCCCGCGCAATCAGCGCGACCGTGAGCAGATACAGCAGCGCCCACTGACCCCTGTCCAGGTACGGCCGGCCGAGCACGAACAGCGCGGTCGCTGCAGCCACTGCCAGCACGGCGACGATGTACGGATGTGAGCGGACGACGGCCCGCAAGCGACGGCTCATGGGGCGATGATAACTCGCCCGACCGCCGCGTGAAGATGTGCGGCCGCAGACCTCGCAGTACAGCCGCCGTCACCGTCGGTTCTTCACGCTTTCTTAGCGCTCGCAGCGCCTACTTTCACGCCTGCTTCACGCGGCTCTCCCTAGCATGATCCCATCGGTAGGTTCGTCTTCGGAGAGGATTGCCATGACCAGTGCGCAGATTGTCCCGTTCTTGGAGAAGGTCAAGTTCCCCGCCGCAAAGGCTGAGATCAAGAAGCAGGTCAAGAAGGCCGGCGGGTCTGCGGATGTTCTGCAGACGCTCGACAAGCTCGAGTTCAAGTGCTACATGCGCCAGAGCGAGGTCGTCGCCGCTCTCGATCTCGCCTGACTCGAACAAACGGACCGCGGGCCCCGGAACGCACGCGACGGCAACGTCGCCAATCCGGTGACACACTGGCGCGCCAAAGCGCCCGCGTAGTCCGCAGATAGTATTCGCAGCTTCGACCATCGGGGCCATTCCTTCACTTCTGAGAACAGCAGTGAAGGAATGGCCCCTACGTCTGCCGCCAAGGTACCCCCAACTGTCACTCGATCGCCAGCGCGCGAGAACCGAGCAGTCCGCCGCAACCCAAAGGCAATCATCATGACAGCAGCTAGTACGGAGAAGATCGTAGGGCGGCATCAAGACTCCGAGGCAGGAGCCGATAGAGAGCGAGAGAGAAACGGACCTGCAGAAGTATGCGAGGCGCATTACAGGTCGAATCGGTCCGCGGAGGAGTGCCGTGCGAATAACGCGCAAGGTATTTACCGATCTCGCCATCTGGCAGGTCGTCCTAGGTCTAGTGATCGGCGCGGTCTTCCCCTTCTTCGTGATGGGTTTGGGAGTGCCGAGGAGTTACGCGCTGACATCGCAGTTCATCATCAGCTGCCTGCTTGCCGGGGTCACCGCCGGACTCGCCAACCAGTTCATATCGCATCGCGTCGTGGCCACCCGCCTGAAGCGACTGGTCGACAGCGTCGAGCGCGTACTCAGCGGCGTCGCCAACGATCGCGGCCTGTGTCGCGACAGCCCTGACGCGTGCATGATCCCAGTCGATTCCGACGACGAGATCGGCGAGAGCGCGAGAGCCTACAACAAGGTCGTAGCGGCTCTCGCGCAGTCGATGCGCTCGCAGGCCGCGGTACGATCGTTCTCGGAGATGCTGGCCGGCGAGCTCGAGATCGAGGGCCTCGCCGACCACGCGCTGCGTGAATTCGCGACGCACGCCCACGCGGCCGCCGGCCTCATCGCGTACCAGCGAGACGGCGAACTCGCGATCGCCGCCTCGCGCGGCTTCGTCGATGCCTCGACAATCGCCGCCAACGACTACGTGCGCCGCGCCATGGACACGGGGGAGCGCCAGAGGATCGCGATTCCAGCTGACGCGAGAATCAATGCCGTGGCCGCCGACTTCCGGCCCGCCGAGATTGTCGTGCTCCCCATCGAGCATAAGGGCGACCCCTTGGGGGCGATTGTTCTGGCGGCCACCAGTCCGTTCGGCGCCGACGAGTATGCCCGCATCGACCTCTTCACCCAGGGACTGGGGCTGGCGCTCAACAACGCCATGGCACACGACCGCCTCCAGCGGCTGGCCGCTCTCGATCCGTTGACGGGCATCTACAATCGCCGTTTCGGCCTCAGGCGCTTGCGCGAGGAGTTCGGTCGCACGGTCCGCGCGCAGTCCCCCCTCGGCGTGCTGATGCTCGACATCGATCGCTTCAAGGCGGTTAACGACAGGTACGGTCACCTCGTCGGCGACAGAGTACTGAAGCACGTGGCCACCGCCACGCGCTCCGCCATTCGCGAGGGCGACATCCTGCTCCGCTACGGCGGTGAGGAGCTCGTCGTCGTCTTGCCGACGGCTTCCGCGGAGGACGTACGCGTGCTGGCCGAGCGCATCCGCGAGACGGTCGCCGGCAGCGAAGTCGCGGACGGCGGCAGATCTGTGCGCGTGACGGTGAGCGTCGGCGCGGTCGCCTTCCATCCCGACGAGGACTCGGCGGAGACCGTCAACAGCGAGGAGACGCTTCTCCAGCTGGCCGACGAGTCCCTCTACCGCGCCAAGGCGTTGGGCCGCAATCGCGTGATAATCGCCGGGGAATCGGCCCTACGACGCGGCGAAACCGACCGCATGGCCGCGTTCGACGCCGTCCCTCCCGATCTGCACGCGTGATCCACCACGCATCGGCCGGGCGCGGCCGTCCAGCGCCCGCCCCGCTCTCTCACGCGCTCTTCGCGCCCCCACTCAGGAACTCCACCAGCGGCGCCTCCTTCTGGATACCGGTTCGCGTGGAGACGAGCGTACCCCCCTCGATGAACGCCAAGTAGGGAACGCCAAGAACGCCGTACGCGGACGCTGCCTTGCGATCGGTCGCCGCGTTGACCTTGAAGATCGCGCCGGGATAACGCTTCATGAGCCTATTGACGACGGGGTCGACAGCCTGACAGGCGCGGCACGAGGGAGTGTGAAAGTAGAGGATCGTTCTCGCCCCCGACTTGATCCGCTTGGCGGATGCCTTGTGCGGCGTCGGCGCCGGCTTGCCCTTGAGCTTGGCTCCTTTGGCAGCCATCAGCGCCCGCGGCACGAAGAGCACCACGATCCCCAACACGACGACGACGACCAGGACGACTATGAAGATGGTCACGTACCCTCCTCCGTGATCTGCCAGCTTGGACGCCGACGCCGCACGGGTGTGGCATCTCGACGTGTACGTACCAGCATATACCCCTGTGGGTATCTTGACCAGGGGCTCCGTGCCGCCGCGGCGTCCACGACGCATCGGGCAAACGCTGCCTCTCACCGAGTCTGCCGATCATGTAGCCTGATGACAGAACGTCTACCTGTTGCCTCAAGAACGAGTTCTGTGCATTAATCGCCTGGGGCTTCTTCGCAATGATTCAAGCACCGATGGAGAACATCGATGGGATACGTGATTACTCACGCAGATGGAGAAACGCAGGCGAATCCTGCACTCGATTGTCTCGCTGGCTTGGTAGCCGAGCTAGACATCGCATCTAACCGCGATCATGCAGACGTCGCCATCATGGATGAAGATACAGGCTGGAGCCTGTCAGCCTACAGAGGCGGCTCACTTCTCTGGGAGAACCTCGTCGATGCCGAGGCGGGAACGCATCACTGCGGCCAGCTTCACGGCGCCGCGCGCGACGATGTGCTCAGACTGTTCCTGCACATCGCCCGCGGCGAGATCGACGCGGTGGCCGAACTGCCGTGGGGGCGCTGTGCCGTCACTCCCTATGAGTAACGCGCAGGTCGTGGCGGCCGCACGACGAGCTGGTGCGCCTGACGCCCCGCCGAGCCGAGTGCCGCCGGCAGTCTAGCGCTGCGGCAGGAAGCCGCTCAGTCTCAGCCGCAGCAAGCACCAGCCTATGTCGCGAACAGCCAGTGTCGAACCTCGCCATGTGCCGGCGATCTTGGAGGTTCCGGCACGGGGACGGTACGACACGTCGCAAACAGCGATGCGCGCACCCGCCAGGTGCGCCTTCACCGCCATCTCCGTCGGAAACGCGTAGGCCCGTTCTTCCAGCCGAAGCGACTGCAGAAGATCTATGCGAACGGCGCGAAAGGGCGCGTCGTCACTGAGTCGCATACCGAAGAACAGGCGAAGAGTGAGCGCCAGCCAATCGTTGCCGAGGCGCTGGTGCAGCGGCATACGTCCGGCGCTGGCGCCGCGCACCGCGCGGCGCCGAGACCCCAGAACCAGATCTGCCGCGCCGACCAGCACCGGCTGCACGAGTTGACGTACCTCTGCCGGATCGTCAGTGCCGTCTGCCTCAAGGAACACGACGGCACGGGCGCCCGCGACCGCCGCGGCACGGGCGCCGGCCAAGCAGGGAAAGCCGTAGCCCCGGCGCGACTCCCGCATGCAGACCGCACCGGCGGCGCGAAGCAGGGCGAGACTGCCGTCGGTGGAGCCGTTGTCGAAGAAGATGGTGCGCTCGAACAGACCGTGGCGACGAAGCTCGGTGAGAAGCGCCGGCAGCGCCTCGGCCTCATCGAGGACAGGCACGACGACGGCAAAGTCTGGCTGCGATGGAATCGACTCAGGTTCCAATGTGTCGCGCGTACCTCCTCACGGCATCTCCGTACGTGCGCCGATCGTTGTTCCCTGCCGCCCTGGCGCCACACCTCGTCAACCGACCCTGCCGACGCCGTATTGTCAGCGACAGGAGCCGTCGGCATACTACTGCAATGGCACGCCGGACTATCGCCGTGATGGCACGACCGCTCGTGCGCGGCGCCGTCAAGACGCGTCTCACAGACACTCTCGGCGAAGACGGCGCCTTGGCCACCTACGAGAGGCTCCTACGCAGCACGCTCGAGGCCGCGGAGAGGGTGTCCGGCGCCGCACTCGTCCTCGCCGAGGCCCCGGCCTCCGGCGAAACAGACGGCCTCGACACGGCCGATCCCCTACCCGATCACGACGATCGCTGGTCTCGCCTGCGGCAGCACGGCGACGGACTCGGGGACCGGATGTCCATGGTCATCGCCGACCTCTTCGCCGACGCGACAGACAAGGTCGTGATCGTCGGCAGCGACAGTCCGGCCCTCCCGCCCGAGTACGTGGAGCAGGCGTTCGTCGCTTTGGAGACGTCCGGCACCGTCTTGGGACCGGCCGCCGACGGTGGCTACTACCTTCTGGGTGTCGGTCGAGAGGCTTGGCTCGAGCACGGCGACGCACTCTCCGCGCTGCTCAGAACATCACCCATGAGCGACCCGGCGCTCCTCGACTACACCATGCTCGGACTGAGCTCGGCCGGCCTCTCCGTCACACTGCTCCCGCTATGGGTGGATGTCGACGAACCGGACGATCTGCATGTCCTCGACCGGTTGGAGGGCGGCTCACCCCGTCGCGGCGAACCGCTCACCGAACTACGCGAGGTCTACCTTCACCTTACCCACCGTTGCGCGCGTAACTGCCGGCACTGCTACGACCCCACGGCAAGCGCCGCCGCCGAGTTAACCACGAGCGAATGGCGCCAGACGATCGACCAGTGCGCCGCACTGGGAGCACGCAGCTTCGTCTTCATCGGCGGCGACCCACTCCTGCGCCACGACTTCACCGCGCTCGTCGACTACGTCACCGGCCACCATGCGGCGAGAGCGCGCTTCTTCTTCAACTGCCGTATCGACACGTCGTCAGCACGGAAGCTCGCCCGCGCCGGGCGAGGCCTGCTCACCCCGCTGGTCAGCGTCGACGGACCGCGCGCAATCAACGACGCCCTACGCGGGCCGGGCAGCTACGACGACGTGATGGCGTCGGTCGCCGAACTTCGGGCCGTCAACATGACGCCGGTCGCGAACACCGTACTTGTGCGGCCGGCGCTGCCTGGTCTACCGCAACTCGCCCGCGATCTGCGCGATGCCGGGATCGGCCGCCTGCACCTCATCCTTCCTCATCAACGGGGGATGACGGTACAACAGGCCGACGACCTCGTCCCGAGTGGTGCGGAGATGCTCGCCGCTGTGCGTGAGCTCCTCGTCGTCGCCGGTAAGATCGGCCTGCTCGTCGACAACATCGCCAGTTGGCGGCGCAGAATCGGCAAGCGCAACGACTTCTGCGCCGCCGGCTGTCGCGAGCTCTGCATCGATCCTGAAGGCCTGGTGCACGCGTGCGTCATCACGGCCGGCGACCCGGCCTTCGTAGTTGGATCGCTACGCGAGCGTCCCCTCGACGAGATCTGGCACACTTCCGCCGGCCTGCGGCTGTTGCGCGCGACGCGCGCCCGCGACCGTGCCGAGTGTCTGGCCTGCTCCGTCGCCGACTCCTGCGGCGGCGAGTGCTGGGTGCAGG
>JAWKKE010000010.1 GCA_041393415.1 Thermoleophilia bacterium
GGGCCGCGGGGGCCGCCCGCCCACCCGGGGTGGGGTGCGGGGCCGGCCACCGCAGTGGGTGCTGAGGGCGGTCAGTGAGAGATGAAGACCGGCACCATGACGTCGCGGAGCACGGAGCGTGTGACGCTGCCGACAAAGACCTCGCGCCAGCGCGGCATGCCGTAGGCTCCCATGACGAGCGCCTTCGAGCCCGAGTCCGCGATGAATTTGACGAGGTTCTCGGCGACGTCGTACTTCGTCAATATCGGATGGGCTGATGCATCGTAGCCGTGGAGCTGAAGATACGCCGCGCCGGTGTTCGCGATCGACTCGGCCGAGGCGGTGTCGTCGAAGATCGCGACGACGTCGATCTTCGCGGTGCGCCAGAGACCGCTCAGGGCGAAGTCGTAGATGGCCCGCGCTGACTGCACGCTGCCGTCGTAGGCGACCGTGACACGATCGATGTCGCTCGGGATGCTCGGCACGAGCAGACATGGACGCGCGATCGCGGTGAGAATCTTGTCGAGGACGATAAGGTCTTCGCGTGCCTCGGAACCTGCCTCGGCACCGCCGCCGTGGCCAATGACGAGGATGTCTGCCGATTGGGTAGCGAGGCCGAACTCGTCGTCCAGATGGCCCTCGGAGTGAGAGGTTGTGCACTTGATCCCGGCATCGTCGCAGAGACCGGAGAAGGCGTTGAGGACCGCCAGGGCATCCTCGTACCGCTTCTGCTTGATGACATCGTCGCGATGCTCCTTGAAGGCGGCGGCGCCGAGCGGGACCGCCTGCCGCGGAGCGGCGATGTCTGGGTCGACGACCGCGAGCGCGCTCAGCTGAAGGCTGTCCTTGAGCGCCAGGCTGATGGCCTGGCGCATCGCTGCCTGGTTCTCGCGTTCCGGTTTCAGTGCGACAAGTGCGGCCTTGTACATGGTGGCGGTCCTCCGTTGTGCGCGTCGGCGGGGTCGCTTCCTGCGGCTCCGCGGTGGCGGTCGTGCTCCGTCTCGAGAAAGATACAGGGTAATCGCGGGTGGTGCCCCCGTTTCCTGGGTCAATCGCCGTAAGCCTATTACACCGATGCACCTGGGCGGCGCCTCTCCCCAGGCGCCGCCCAGGTGCATCATGCCGCCGGTGTCGGCGGTTCCTCGGTCGGCGAAGCGACCGTCGCACCGCTACCTTATCGGCGTGACGGCGCGATCCTCATAGACGATCCCTGCACTCAGTTGACTCAACTGGAAGTTGAGGAAGATGCGGTGACCGTCCGTGTCGAGGACGTGCATGCCCTCGTGGGCGGTGAGGTTCTCGGCTTCATCACGAAATGTGTAGCCGTAGAGGTCCTTGCAGCGCTCGATCGGTACCTCCCAAGCGATGAACTTCTCCATGCCCTTTGCCCTGAGGCGAGCGATGAAATCGGGGTCGTCCAATCGAGGATATGAGCTGAGGAGAAGCACCGGCCCTGCGGCAGCTAACACGAGGACACCTTTCATGTGAAACACCCCCTCCATCGTGGCTTGCCCGTACTATTCCCGCAGTGTGCCGGCGTCGAATCGTGATGGTATGGTGAACGCTCCATGCAGACGGGTGCCGAACGGAGAGCGAGGCTACGTGCCCTTGTCGAGCTTCTCGACGAGGTTTACGGTCGCCCGGTTCTGGAGCCACGGTACGAGCCTCTCGACGAGCTCATCTTCACGGTGCTCTCGCAGAACACCGCCGATGTCAATACGGAGCGGACGTTCGCCGCACTCAAGGAGCGCTTTCCGCGCTGGGACTTGGTGCGAGACGCCGATGTGGCAGACATTGAGCAGACCATTGCTTTGGGTGGACTGGCGCACACCAAAGCGCCGCGTATCAAGCGCATTCTGCAGGAACTGAGTCCTCCCGGCGCTCCGCCTGAGCTCGGCGACCTCTCTGCCTTGACCGATACCGAGGCTCAGCGGCTGCTCATGCGCCTATCGGGAGTCGGCCCCAAGACCGCCGCCTGCGTTCTTCTCTTCTCCCTTGGACGGCCGGTGATGCCGGTCGATACGCACGTTCACCGCGTGGCTCGTCGCCTGGGTCTGATCGCCGCCACGGTGACGGCCGAGCAGGCTCACCCCGAGCTCACCGCGCTGGCCGGTCCGGATCCGCGCGACGTGTACGCAGCGCACGTGGGGTTCGTGCGTCACGGGCGCCGCGTCTGTCACGCCCGGCGCCCGTGCTGCACGGAGTGTGTACTCGCCCCGCTCTGTCCTTCCGCGGGGCTTGCGTAGGCCGGCTCGCTGCCGCCGTGCGCCGTCAGGCTCCGGGGCTCGGCGTCGGGTGGTCGCCGGTGTCGGTGGTCTGCGAGGGGTTCTTCTCGGAAGTGTCGGCATCGTCGTGGAGTGTTCCCTCGCTCGTCCGCCGGCGCGCCGTCTCGCGTGCCCGTTCCTTGGCGAGGACGTTGCCGGGATCTTCAACGGTGCCCAGCCAGCGATCGAGCATGCGGCTTCGCCAGACGAGATGGCAGAGGGCCGCCCACAGGAGCGATGCCCCGAAGAGCGCGAAGTACTGCCACACGGGCAGCTCCTCGAGTTCGAAGAGGTAGCGACCGAGCGGGATGGCGAGCACCGCGACGACGAAGGCAAGCAGGGCGAAGACGACGCCCACGAAGCGCCAATCGCCGCGCAACTTGGCGCCGCCCGCGAACCACTTGGTGGGCGGCACAGCGAAGAGGATGAGCAGGATGCTGCAGAAGCTGGAGTACAGCGTGAGCGCCGTCTGCGCGACCGGGTAGGCGTTCTCGAGAAGGTCGGTGTCGGTAGCAGCGGGATGCGCGGCGAGGTAGGCGTCCTTGGCGGGAATCGCGAACGCCTCGTAGACGCCCACCGACGTGAGGAGGAGGAGCAGGGCGGTCGGCAGCACGAAGCGCGCGAGCAGCTTGAACAGTCCGACCTTGGGCGTCGGCCCTGATCGCGCCCAGATGGCCAAGGCGAAGGCCGGCACGCCGGCGCTTACGAACGACACCAGAGACGCCTGGCGCGGCGCGAAGGGAAAGCCGCCCAGGGCCGTGATCGCGGCGATGATGCTTGCCTTGAAGCAGATGCGCACCAGGAAGATGTGCAGGATGTCGTTCATGCCGTTGATGATGCGTTGCCCTTCGCGGAAGGCATAGGGGAGAGGAGCGAAGGTATCGTTGAGGAGGATGAGGTCGGCGACACCGCGCGCTGCTTGACTCCCTCCCTGCATGCCGACGGCGACGTTGGCCTGCTTGAGAGCGATGACGTCGTTGACACCGTCGCCGATCATCGCCACGTAGCGGCCGCGGCCGCGCAGAGTCTGGACGAGTTCCTCCTTCTGCTCCGGTGTCACGCGGCCGAAGACGGTTGCCGCTTCGGCGGCCTCGCCGAACGAGGAAGGGTCCAGCTCTTCGAGTTCCGGACCGGAGATCGCGACGGCGTGGGGGAGAGCGTCGGAGTCGCCGGCCGCTCGCCCGGCGACCCGAGTGGCACCGATGCCCGCCTGCGCGGCAAGGGCGCTGACCGTCTTGGGATTGTCGCCGGAGACGATCTTCACCTCGATGCCGGCGGCCGAGAACCCGTCCAGCGTGTCGCGTACCCCGGGACGGAGCTCATCGCTGAAGCAGATGAGTCCGAGTGCCGCGAGATCGGGTGGCAGTTGTGGTTGCCCGTCGCCGATGCGAAACGGAACCGGCTCGTGCGAGCCCGCCAGGAGGAGCACGCGCAGGCCGCGTGTGGCCCACGCGTCGGCTTGTTCCTGCCAGGCGCCGGTGCCGGCGGCAAGCGCCGGCGCCACCATCTCCGGCGCGCCGAACACGTAGGTGCCGCGGAGTTCGGCGTCTTCTTCGCCGCTGAAGGCGAGGCCGCTCCACTTGCGTGCCGAGCTGAAAACGGCCTCGTGGAGCACGGCGGCATGAGGCTGAGGAAGGGCCGTGCGTATCGCCATGATCGTCTTGTTGGCGTCGCTGCTGGTGGCGGCGAAGACGCCGAGAAGGCGCTCGACGCGGGCTCGCTCCGCGCCGAGTGGGGCGATCTCCTCGAGAGTGATGACGCCGGATGTGAGCGTGCCCGTCTTGTCGGTGCAGAGGACGTCGACGTTGCTCAGCGACTCGATGGCGTTGAAGCGCTGCACGAGGATGTTCTGTCCCAGCAGGCGCACGGCGCCGAGGGCGTAGGTGAGCGCAATGGAGAGCACCAGTCCGTTGGGAATGAGCGCCAAGATGACGGTGCTCATGCGTACGCTCTCGACGAAGGGAATGCCGCCGGCCGTATTGCGAATCCAGACGAGAATCTCGAAGGCGACGACCACGAGAAGGAGGGTGCGCACGATGCGCGAGATCTGCCGCTGCAGCGGTGTCAGCTCGCGCGTGTAGGTCGTCGCCTTCGCCAGGAGCTTGTTGGCGAAGCTCGAGAGCCCGACCATCTCGGCCTCGTAGTAGCCGCCGCCGGTGACGCAGAAGCTCCCCGACAGCAGGGGGTCGCCAGGGTTCTTGGCGACGAGATCCGATTCGCCGGTGAGCAGCGATTCGTCCACTTCCATGCGGCCCGGGCCCAGCATCGGTCCGTCGACGACCACTTGGTCGCCCGGGTGGACGTAGAGGGCGTCGCCGACGACGATCTGCGAGGGATCGATGTCGACCAAGGTGCCATCGCGCAGCACGGTTGCTTTGGGGCGCATGAGGATGGCGATGCGATCCATCACCCGTTTGGCGCGGATCTCCTGGAAGAGACTGATTACCGTGTTGGCTGTGATGACGCCGACGACGACGAACGCGTCCAGAGGCTTGCCGAGGATGAGCAGCAAGGCGCCCATGACGTAGAAGAGATTGTTGATGAAGTTGAAGACGTTCTCGCGAATGATCTGCCCGTAGGTGCGTCCGGTGCGGATCTGCGCGTCGTTGCCCTGGCCGGCGGCGCGGCGTTGTGCGGCCTCAGCGGTCGTGAGGCCCGGGGTTGGGGGCGGCGGATCGTCGAGGTTGCTCGTCTGAGCGGTGGTGTCGCTCGCAACCGCGGCGTCGTCGGGGGTGGCGCCTGAGTCCTGTTCGTCGTGCACTTCGGGGTTCACGAGTCTCCAACGCCTGAAGGTAGGCGCACGGTATCAAGCGCGGAGGGACAGGTCCACCGAGCGGGTGTTTGTGGCGCTCGCCGATCGCCACTGCCGTCGCGGGCGTGAGTTCGCCGGTAGCGGAGACCGAAATGTCAACTTCCGCGAGCCTTGACCGGACCCGTGTTGACGGCGGTAGGGTGGCAAAGCGAGGCCGCGACGCGACCCCCTTCGCTGCCCCCCTCGAAGCGCCCTCAGGGTGCATTGCCCGGGCCCCCACCCGGGGCTACTTCGTGGAGGCGGCGTCTCGGTGCGACGGCGAGCACACTCCCGGCATTTCGAGCAAAGGAGCACGCGTGGGCAGCAAACGAATACTACCCTTCCTGGCGGTTGGCGCCCTGGCCCTCTTGGCGCTGCCGTCTTTGGCGTTCGGCGCCGATCTCGTCGACGACCCGGACGTCCAGGGCAAACTGCCGCAGTCTGCAAGAGCCTACTTCGCCGAAAGAGAAGCCGAGTATCAGGCCTGGGCCAACGGCAGAGCGCAACGGGCTCCTTCGCGCATTGTCGACGCACCGTATCGTGTGCTCACGACGACGAGCATCATGCAGCGTCGCAACGACTACTGCGTGCCTGCGACGACGGCGATCTTGGATCGCTTCGCGCGCGGCTCCCGTTCGTGGACGCAAGATCAATGGGCCAGCTACCGCTACGGTGGCACCCCGCTTTGGACGGATGCGAGCGGCGGCAACATGTGGGTCATGGCCATGGGTCTACGTGATCGCACCGGCGTCGGCTATTCCTTCTCGAGTGGCAACTCCGCGACCTCGGTCTACGAGCGTTCCGTGTACGGCATCGTCACCAAAGGGCGTCCAGTCGCCTATGGCGTGCGCATCGACGCCGACAAGTGGCCCAACTACCGCTTCGATCACGCCGGCCACATCATGTGCGGGCGTGGTGTCGATTGGCGCTACTCCAACAGCATCTACGTAGACGATCCGTATCCCGAGAATGCTGCCTCTCCGTTAGGACGCGGGTCTCAGGGCGGCGACACGTTCGGCAAGAAGACCTATGCCCGATCGGTGATCGCCGGCGGCGTCGTCGCCAGCGCAAGTCAACAGGTCGTCTACTAACACTTCGAGGAGGGTCGTCATGCGTCAGCGTCGAGCCGTTCATGCGTCAACCCTGCGAGTGGTTCTCGTTGTCATGCTGTTGGCGGGGGCACTCTCCGCGTGCGGACACTCGACGCTGGCGCCCTCCCGAACCACTTCCAGCGCTTCCGCGGTCGCGTCGACACCGGCGTCGTGCCGCAGTGGTGGGTCGCTCACGGACGGCGACGTCGCGACCGCGGAGCACTTCACCCGCACGGTCGATGGCCTCGATCTTCCGATGCGCGAGTACGTGCTCACTGGGTCGTGGCATCTGCCGGACACCACCGATCGCGTGGCCGCGCTGCGGCGCAACACCGGTGAACGGCAGCAGGTGTGGCTCATGCGTCTTGCCGAGGGACGTATGCAGAGGGTGCTGTTGGGCGCTACGCAGTCGGCCGCTGGCTTCACCATCGGCTCCATCAGGATCTCCGACACATGGCTCGCCTGGGAGGAAGTCGGTCCCGGCGACGATCTCCGTCAAACGGTCGAGTGGCGTCTCTACGCCGCGCCGATCAGAGGTCTGCGGGCGTTGGGCGATCCACGGCTCATCACGTCGGCATCGAGCGCTACGGCGAGTCGTCCGCTCTTCGACGTCGCCGGCTCTCGGGTGGTGTGGACCAGCACGGGACGGGATGAGCTCGGGGAGCGAAAGGCATCGCATATCGTGCGCTACGACCTCGACTCGGAGAGGGGGAAGGTCGTGTACACGACAGAGAATCTTCTGGAGTCTCTGAGTCTCAAGAACGGGTGCGTGCTGGTCAGCGAGACCGATGCTGCACGGCCGGCGTTGACGAGTCTGCAGGTGCTCGATCTTGCGACCGGCGAGAAGGTCGACGCGCTTCAGGTTCCCAGTGCGCATTCGCTGTCTCACTGGCCGGCGTGGCAGAAGGGTTGGTTCGCATGGACTCCCTTCGCCGCGGGGGAAGATACGTATCCCGCGCTCTACGTCGCCAGCGGGAACGGCGATGTCTTCGCTGAGGGCTCCTGGGGGGTCGACCCATGCTTCGTTGGCGACTACATGTTCTTCCAGACACAGCGCTTCGACCCGCGTCGGGGAGCCCGCACAGTGGAGGTACGAGCGCTGCGTCTCCGCGACATGACCACGTTCGTGGTCGACTCGGGGAGTCCCGACGAGAACGAGTGGTGGCAAGCGCTTGTCGGGGCGCCGGACTTGCGCCGAACCTACGTCACGATTGCCGATCGCTCGTTGTTTGCGGAGTCAGCTGCCGATGCGCAGACGGTTGTGCGGATATACGACGTGCGCTGAGCGGCTCCGCGACGTGAGCCGAATGCGAACACCGAGGGTCGTCGACGTGGCCGACGATACCTCGGTGTTCCGGCTGGTAGCCGCGGACAGTCTAGCGCAGGGAGCGTCTGCCCGCGAGGGCGCGGCCAAGCGTGAGCTCATCCGCGTACTCGAGGTCGCCGCCCACGGGGAGGCCGCTCGCCAGGCGGGTGACCTTGACGTGTGGCGGCAGCACGTCCGCAATGTACAGTGCTGTCGCCTCACCGGTCATTGTGGGGTTGGTGGCGAGAATCACCTCGTCCACGTCCTCGGCGACACGTGCTGCCAGTTCGGCAATGTGCAGATCCTGCGGCTCCACGCCGTCGATGGGGCTGAGGGCGCCGCCGAGAACGTGGTAGAGCCCGCGGAACTCGTGCGTGCGTTCGATCGTGACGATGTCGAACGGTTGTTCTACCACGCAGAGTACGCCGGTCTCGCGGCGCGGGTCGCTGCAGATGGTGCAGAGATCGTCCTCGGCGAGATTGAAGCAGCGCGTGCAGAAGCCGATTCGCTCCTTAACCTCGACGATCGCTGCGGCAAGCGGCAGGATCTGCTCCGGCCGCAGGCGCAGAATGTGGAACGTCAAGCGCTGCGCTGTGCGCGGGCCAATCCCGGGCAGCTTGGCGAGCTCGGTGATCAGACGTTCAACAGATGGTGAGTACATGGGCGCCTAGATTGCCTCAGCGATCTCTGCTGCTGGTGGGCCAGCTCTACATCAAGCCCGGGATGTTGGGCAGATCGAGTCCGCCGGTGGCTCCGCCCAGCTTGCGCGATGCCATGTCTTGCGCTGCTCGGAGGGCTTCGTTGACTGCTGCGACGACGAGATCCTGGAGCATCTCGACATCCTCGGGATCAACGGCCTCGGGCTTAATGCGGACATCGCGCACTTCGAGCGACCCGGTCATGACAACGGTCACCATGCCGCCGCCTGCAGTCGCTTCGACGGTCTCCAGCGCGAGCTCTTCCTGAGCCTTCGCCATCTTCGTCTGCATCTCCTGCACTTGCTTCAGCATCTTGTTGTACTGCGGGTTGGCCATGGTTTGCTCCTTAGGACTCGTCGGGCATCAGCTCGGCGTCGAGCTTCTCTTGCACTTGGCGTATTTGTTCGGTGAAGTCGTACTCCTGCGGCGCTGCTGCCGGGGGGGGAGCGCTGGTCGCCGGCGATGGAGTGCCGGCGGGTGTGAACGCGACGGACAGGGGGACGCCGAGAGCGCTCTCGGCTGCGGCGGCGAACACCTCGGCGTTTCCGGGTTCGCGCACGCGCATAAAAGCGATACCGGACGAAACGGACACAGTGAGGCACTGTCCGTCGAGGGCTGTCGGCCGTGCCTCGCGAAGCATCGCGTACAGGCTGACGCTGCTGGACTGAACGCGCTGCAGAATGAGGTCCCAGGCGCGCTTGACGCGCTCTAGCGTAAGCTCGGCCGGCGCTGCAATCGTCTGTGGCGGCGCATCGACGGGCGCGGAAGATGGGTTCGCGGTGTCGGGGGCGGGCGTCGTGGGTTGTGCATCGCCCTCATCTGGCGCCGCGCCCGGCGGAAACGCGGCGGACGGAGGTGAAACCGCGGCGCCTGCTGTGTCGGCCGCGGTTGTCGGCGAGGCGGCCACCGGGGTCGCGCCGCTGGCTGCAGTCGGCGGCGTGGCAGGCTCGAGCGCTGGCGGCGCCGTCGCCGGACCGCATTCTGCGGAGGGCACTGCATCGTGACGATGGGCCTCAATGAGCTCGCGCGACGCCACCGTGGATTCGAGGCGGCGGATTCGTTCCTCGAGCGCCGCCGCCGAGTGGTCCAGCTGAGGTCGGGTAGCTTTGATCAGCGCCAGTTCGAGCTGCAGTCGCGAGTCGAGGCCGTCGCGAATCTCCCGCTGTGCCTCGCCGAGTAGCTCCATCAGGAACACCACTTCACGTGGGTGCAGATTGTTGGCCTGCGGCAGCAATCTTGTGAAATGGTGCTCGTCGAGCTCCACCGTCTGGCCGAGGACGCGCAGCGCGGATTCGTCGCGCGCGGCGTCCTCGAGGTGTTGCAGGAGGAAGACCTGGCGCAGATGACGCAACAGATCGCGGATGAACTGGGAGTAGTCGATACCGTCGTGTGCGAGGCGCTGGACGAACTGGAGCGCCTCGGCCGATTGTCGTTCGACGATGATGTCGACGATCTCGAAGAGCAGGTCTGAATTCGTGACTCCGAGGGCTTCGAGCACGTCCGCGGGGCGAATCGTTCCCTCGGAGTAGGCGATGAGCTTCTCCAGAGTGCCGATGGCGTCACGGAAGCCCCCTTGCGAGTGGCGGGCGATCTCGGCCAGGGCCGCGTGCTGGATCTCGATCGACGGTCCACCGCGCTCCTCCTCAGGGCGACCGTTTTCACGCTCGACGATGCTCGCCAGCAGCTTGGCCACGTCGCGGAGCTGTGGACGCCGGAAATCGAAGCGCTGGCAGCGCGACAGGATGGTCTCGGGGATTTTGTGCGGCTCGGTGGTCGCAAGCACGAAGACGACGTTTCCCGGCGGCTCCTCGAGCGTCTTCAGCAGGGCGTTGAAGGCTTCGCGCGTGAGCATGTGGACTTCATCGATGATGTAGACCTTGAAGCGGCTCTGGACAGGCGCGAAGGCGATCTTGTCGCGCAGTTCACGGATGTCGTCGATGCTGCGATTGGAGGCGGCGTCCATCTCGACGACGTCGAGAGAGACGCCGTCAGCGACGGCTCGGCAATGCCGGCATACGCCGCATGGATTGGGCGTCGGCGAGGTAACCGGCGCCTCGTCGCTGCCGATACAGTTGAGCGCCTTCGCCAGGATGCGCGCTGTGCTCGTTTTGCCTGTGCCGCGTGGACCGGCGAAGACGTAGGCATGGGCTACAGTGTCGGTCTCGACCGCGTGACGCAGCGTGCGCGCGACGTGGTCTTGACCGATGAGCTCGGAGAACGTCTGAGGTCGGTACTCGCGGTAGAGGGAGCGCTTCATCTGGTCTCGGTGTGCGTCTCCCGAAAGGCGTGACAGGACAGCGGTCGCGCACCCGCCGTCGAGACTCGTCCTCCGAACGTCTTCGCCGGGCGTTAGCTCCAGTCAGGCGACCCCACGGCACATGGAATGGCCTGCTTACCGCTGCTTCCTCCCGGACCTGACGGGGTTCGCAGGGTTCCATTGCGTAGGACCCGACTCTCAACGCTGCGCGCCGGCTGACAGCTTCGCAGAACGGCCCCTCGGGCGGGGATTCAGCCCCGCTGTAGCGGATTGCGGGTACAGGGCACCGCTAGCTCCCCGCCTAGCGCGACCGGTCTTCGATACTAAGCCCCTCGACGGCCTGAAGCAAACGTGTGGGGGTTTGCCGCGCGCCTCACCCGTGAGATTCCGGGGGTGTGGAGAGGAGGTCGCGCCGGCGTCCGTTGCTGCGGCGACGCCGATGTCGGTTGCTGGTCCGTCTCCCTTGCGCTGCGTGTCACAGTCGCAACGACAGCCTGTGGACGTCGTGCTCCTCGCTTGGGGTCAC
Source organism: Thermoleophilia bacterium (assembly GCA_041393415.1). Classification (GTDB taxonomy): domain Bacteria; phylum Actinomycetota; class Thermoleophilia; order UBA2241; family UBA2241; genus CAIXSE01. The sequence continues at coordinate 10,913 of JAWKKE010000010.1, forward strand.
CTCGAAGCCGAGGTTCTCCACGAAGCGCGTCATGCCGGTGTTGATGGTGAGTACGTGGCCGTTGATCTGCATCACGTAGCGGTCGCGAGCGGCCTGGATAAGTGCTTCCATGAGTTTTGAGCCGACCCCCTTGCGCTGGTAATCATCGCGCACAAGGATCGCGAACTCGCCTTCGGATGGATTGGCGGAATCGATGGTCAGGCGTACGACACCGAGCATCGTGTCGGGCTTTCCGCCCCGGCCTTTCAAGACGGCGACGAGAGCGATCTCGCGGTCGTAGTCGATGTGGCAGTAACGCACGAGCATCGCCTTGTCGATCTCGCGCAGAGGCCCGAAGAAACGGTACTGCGTCGTCTCGGGTGAGAGTGATTCGATCATGTCCGACCAGAGCGGCTCGTCCTCCGGACGAATGGGTCGTATGTGTACCTTGTGGCCGTCCATGGCCATGTCCCACTGGTACTTGCTCGGGTACATGGAGATCATTAGGTGCGCTCCGGGGAGCGTGATCCTGCGTACGGCTTTGGGGTCGATGACGATCCGTGCGTTGAGAGCCAGTATGCCGTCGGGATTCACGAGGAGGGGATTGATGTCCATCTCGAGGATCTCAGGGAAGTCGACCAGGAGGTAGCTCACCTTGACGATCGCTTGCTCCAGGGCGACCATGTCGACCGGCTTGGCGCCGCGGTAGCCGGTCAACAGTTGATTCACCTTCGTGCTCTGTATCATCGAGCGAGCGAGAGCTTGATTGAGCGGCGGGAAATCTACGGCCACGTCGCGATGGTACTCCACGCTGGTGCCGCCCATGCCGAAGATGAGCGCCGGACCGAAGGTGGGATCCTTCTTCGAGCCGATGATCAGCTCGTGTCCCTTGCTGCGCATCGGCTGGACGACGACGCCGCGGATGCGCGCCTTGGGTCGAATCTGCCGCACGCGATCGGTCATCTCGACAAACTGTCGCTCCGCCTCCTCGGGTGAGTCGACGTTGAGGACGATGCCTCCGACGTCGAACTTGTGGGTGATGTCCGGACTGAGGATCTTGATGGCAACGGGGTAGCCGATCTCGGTTGCCGCTGCTGCGCACTCCTCCGGCGTCGCGGCGACGATCGTGCGCACGACCGGGATTTGATACGCCGAGATGACGCGGTCGGCCTCCGGCTCGGTGAGGATGGAGCGGTCTTCGCGGGCTACGTCGATGAACGTCTTCTTGACCGCCTGCCGATCGGGCTCGAACTGCGACAGGATGTCCGCCGGGGTCTCGTAGAGGTTGGCGAGGTTGCGCGAGTACTGCCACATGTACATGTAGGCGCCGACCGCGTCTTCCGGCGTATTGAAGGCGGGGACGCGAGCGGCGTGCAGAATCTTTATCGCCTCAGCGACCTTCGTCTCGCCCATGAACGACGTGATGAGCGGCTTGAGCTTGTGCGAGCGCGCAACCTGTATGAGTGCGTTGGCGGTCGCCGTTGGCTGGGCCATGGCTTGCGGTGTGAGGATGGCGAGGACGCCGTCGCAGTTGGGGTCGTCGATGAGCGCCTGGGTTGCGTGGGCGAAGCGCTCCGCATCGGCATCGCCGGCGACATCGACCGGGTTTCCGCGTGCGGTGTAGCTCGGCAAGACCGACTCGAGCCTCTTGTCGGTCTCGGCCGAGAGTTCGGCGAGCTCGCCGCCGAGGTGGAGCAGTCGGTCGCAGGCCATGACGCCCGGGCCGCCGGCATTGGTGACGATGCCGAGACGCGGGCCGCGCGGACTGGTTACTCGGCTGAGCGCCTCGCTGGCATCGAAGAGATCTTCGATCTTGTCGACGCGTACGACCCCCGCGCGGCGAAAGACCGCGCTGTAGAGCGTGTCGTCACCGGCGATGGCGCCGGTATGACTTGCCGCCGCCAGTGCGCTGCGCGCCGTGCGGCCGCTCTTGACCACGATGATCGGCTTGCTCTTTGCGAAGTGCCTTGCGGCGCTCATGAACTTGCGCGCGTCGGTGATCGACTCGATGTAGAGGATGATGCTCGTCGTGTGTGAGTCGGCGCCGAAGTAGTCGATGAGGTCGCCGAAGTCCACGTCGGCCATCGAGCCGACGCTGACGAAAGCGCTGAACCCTACGTCGTTGGCCGCCGCCCAATCGAGAATCGCGGTGCCGAGCGCGCCGGACTGACTGAAGAACGCCACACGGCCCGCGGGGGGGATCACGTCGGCGAATGTCACATTGAGATGAAACGCGGGCCGGATGTAGCCCAGGCAGTTGGGGCCGAGCACGCGTACGCCGTAGGCTTTGGCGATCTCGTGAACCTCTCCCTCGAGGCGCCTGCCAGCTTCGCCTGCCTCGCGAAAGCCGGCGCTGACGATGACGGCGCCGCCGACGCCGGCCTCGCCACACTCGCGCATGGCGTCGGGGACCGCCTTGGCGGGTACCGCGATCACCGCGAGGTCGACCTTGCGCGGAATCTGCGCGATCGACGTATAGGCGTGAATGCCCTGAATCGACGGCGACGACACGCTGACGGGGTAGACGACGCCACCGTACTCGGCGCTGATCAGATTGCGGAGCAGGATGTACCCGACCGATCCCTTCTTGTTTGAGGCGCCGATGACTGCGATGCTTCCGGGATCAAACAGTCGCTTCAGGTTTCGTGTGCCCATGCCTCTCGCTCCGTCCCTCTTGTGTTCTGGTGGCATCCACCAGCGCGTTCCGACGTCAGTGGTGTGGTGGCCCTTGCCTCTCTCGCATCTGTGTGATCGGTCGGCTAGATACGTAACGTGAGCTTGCGGAAATCTGGCTCGTCGCTTGGAGAGATGTCGAATCCGAGGTTCTCGGAGAAGCGCAGCATTCCTGGGTTGGCGGCGAGGGCGGTGCCGCGAATCTCGCGCACGTGGCGCTCGCGCGCGGCCTCGATGAGGGCATGCATGAGCTTGGTGCCGATGCCCTTGCGCTGATCGGCATCGCGCACGACAACGGCGAATTCACCTTCTTCCGAAGTCTCCGTTTCAATCGAGAGCCGCGCGACGCCCACCATGGTGTGCCGCTCGCCGGGCTGCTCCTGGACGGCTACCAGGGCGATTTCGCGGTCGTAGTCGACGTGGCAGTAGCGTACGAGCATCGCCTTGGTGACGTCGCCGATCGGACCGAAGAAACGGTACCGGGCGGTGTCGGACGAAAGGTTTTCGGTCATCTCCGCCCACAGCGGCTCGTCTTCGGGTTTGATGGCTCGAATCGTCAGGGCGCGCCCGTCGACTGTGAACTCCCAGCGGTACTTGGTGGGATACACCGGCAGCATGAGATGCGCGCCGCGAAGCGTCAGTTTGCGTACATCCTTGGGCTCGATCACGACGCGCGCGTCGAGGGCGCAGATCCCCTCTGGGCGCACCAGCAGCGGGTTGACGTCCATCTCGACGATCTCAGGGAAGTCGACGAGCAAGTAGCTGACTTTGATCAGTGCTTGCTCCAGAGCACCCAGGTCGCTGGCCTGCTTGCCGCGGTAGCCGCCGAGTAGGCGAGCGACCTTCGTCTTCTGGATCATCGCATGCGCCAGGGCCTGATTGAGCGGCGGGAAGTCGACACTCACGTCTTGGTAGAGTTCGACGTCGGTGCCGCCCAGGCCGAACAGGAGGGCGGGGCCAAACGTCGGATCCTTCTTCGCCCCGATGATGGTTTCGTAGCCGCCGCGCGCGGCCATGGCTTGGACGGTAGTGCCGATGATGGCAGCTTTGGGCACCGCTTTCTTCGCGTTCGCCGTAACTACGGCGAACTGCTCCATGGCTGCTTCGGGGGAGTTCACATCGAGGACGATGCCGCCGACGTCGCTCTTGTGGGTGATGTCGTGGCTGAGGATCTTGATCGCCACCGGGAAGCCGATCTTGGCGGCCGCGGCGGCGCACTGCTTGGCAGTCGTCGCCACCAATGTCGTGTTGACTGGGACTTCGTAGGCGGCGAGCACCGCCTTTGCCTCCGGCTCCGTGAGGACGGCGCGTCCCTCACGAGCGACACTCACAAACAGGTTCTTGACGGCCTCGCGGTCTGGGGTGAAATCTGCCAGGACGTCGGCCGGAGTTTCGTAGAGGTTGTTGAGGTTCCGCGCATACTGCCACATGTACATGTAGGCGCGCACCGCGTCTTCCGGTGTGTCGAAGGTGGGCACGTGGCCGTTGCGCAGTACCTTGAGCCCGTCGGCGACCTTTATCTCACCCATGAACGAGGTGAGGAGGGGCTTCGTGCGATGCGTGCCGGCGACCTCGACGAGGGCTTGTGCCGTGCCGGCTGGATCGCTCATCGCTTGGGGAGTGAGGATGGCCAGCACGCCGTCGCAGTTGGGATCGTCGATCACCGCTTGAGCGGCGGCGCCGTAGCGGGCGGCGTCGGCGTCGCCTAACACATCGACCGGGTTGCCACGACTGCCGAACGTCGGCAGGGCCGCCGTCAGCTTCGCATCGGTCTCGGGGCCGAACTCGGCGAGCTCGCCACCGAGACTCAGAAGGCGGTCGCAGGCCATGACTCCAGGTCCGCCGGCGTTTGTGACGATGCCGAGCCGCGGCCCTCGCGGGCTGCCGACCAGGCTGAGCGCTTCGCTGGCGTCGAAGAGATCCTCGATCTCGTCGACGCGCACGACGCCGGCGCGCCGGAAGGCGGCGCTGTAGAGCGTATCGTCGCCGGCGATGGCGCCGGTGTGGCTGGCGGCCGCCAAGGCGCCGCGGGCACTGCGGCCGCTCTTGACGACGATGACCGGCTTGGTCATCGCGAAGTGTCGCGCGGCGCTCATGAACTTGCGCGCGCTGTTGATGGACTCGACGTAGAGAATGATGCTCGCCGTGGCGGCATCGGTGCCGAAGTAGTCGATGAGATCGCCGAAGTCCACGTCGGCCATTGAGCCGACGCTTACGAAGGCGCTGAACCCTACGTCGTTGGCGGTCGCCCAGTCGAGGATGGCCGTGCCGAGGGCGCCGGACTGGCTGAGAAACGCCACGCGACCCGCCGGCGGGAGTACGTGAGCAAAGGTGACATTGAGATGCTTCCCGGGTCGCACATAGCCGAGACAGTTGGGGCCGAGGAGCCGGATGCCGAAGTCTGCGGCGACGGCGCGCACCTCCTCCTCCAGCCGCCGGCCGGCGTCGCCGGCCTCGCGGAATCCGGCGCTGACGATGACCGCCGCACCGACGCCCGCCTCGCCGCAGTCGCGTAGCGTCTGCGGGACCGCGGACGCGGGAATGGCGATGACCGCGAGGTCGATCTTCTGTGGGATCTGCGTGATCGAGGCGTAGGCCGGCATTCCCTGGACACTCTGCGACGAGACGCTGACCGGGTACACCGTGCCGTCGTAGCCGGCGCCGATCAGGTTGTGAAGGAGGATGTAGCCGACGGACCCCGCCCTGTTCGATGCGCCGATAACGGCGATGCGGCGGGGGTCGAAGAGTCGCTTCAGGTTTTGCGTCCCCATGTCATGGCTCCGTGCTTGTGGGCGATTTCACATACATTACGCCCCAGCGGCGTCGCGTGCACTCCGGTGCCAGGTTGGAGGGCGACTCACCCCGGTGAGCAGGTGCCGGGCGGCAGGGCACACGCGCATGGGCGGTCGCTGCGCGAGCGGCCACAAGGCACGAGAGGGCGGGCGGCATCTCTGGCCGCCCGCCCTCTCCGTCTGTCGACCGGCGGTACACCCCGCAGGGAGAGCCGCCGCGCAGCTGCTACTTGCGGTTCTCTTTGAGGTTCTCGACCACGGCTGGATCGGCCAGCGTCGTGGTGTCGCCCAAGGCGTCCAGCTCGCCCTCGGCGATCTTGCGCAAGATGCGGCGCATGATCTTCCCGGAGCGGGTCTTGGGGAGGCCGGGTGCGAACTGCAGCTTGTCCGGCTTGGCGATGGCGCCGAGCACCTTGCGGACCTGCAGGTTGAGCTCGTTCTCGAGTTGCTCGCTGGGCTCGACACCGGCGTTGAGGGTGACGTAGGCGTAGATGCCGGTGCCCTTGATGTCGTGCGGGTAGCCGACGACGGCGGCCTCGGCGACATCGGGGTGGCTAACGAGCGCGCTCTCTACTTCGGCCGTGCCGATCCGGTGACCAGATACGTTGAGCACGTCGTCGACGCGGCCCTTGAGCCAGTGGTCGCCGTCGGCATCGATCACGCAGCCGTCGCCGGTGTAGAACTTGTTCTTGAACATCGAGAAGTAGACTTCCTTGAAGCGCGTGCCCGTGTGGTCGCCCCACGTGCCGCGCAACATCGCCGGCCAGGGATGCGTGATGACGAGGTGTCCCTGCTCGCCCGGCTCGCACTGAGTGCCGTCGTCCCTGAGCACCTGAGTCTGGATGCCGAAGAACGGTCGACCGGCTGAGGCCGGCTTGAGCGGCGTGCAGCCGGGGAGCGGCGTGATCATGTGGCCGCCGGTCTCGGTCTGCCACCACGTATCGACGATCGGGATGCGCTCCTTGCCGACGTTCTTGTAGTACCACTTCCAGCTGTTCGGGTCGATGGGTTCACCGACCGTGCCGATTACGCGCAAGCTCTCCATAGGGTGCTTCGCGGGCCATTCCTCGCCCATCCCGACGAGGCTGCGGATGACGGTCGGCGCCGTGTAGAGCGTGGTGGGCTTGATCTTGTCGATCACCGCCCAGTAACGATCCGGCTCGGGGTACGTGGGGACGCTCTCGAAGACCACTGAGGTGACTCCGTTGGCGAGTGGGCCGTAGACGATGTAGCTGTGGCCCGTTACCCAGCCGACGTCGGCGGCGCAGAAGTGGACGTCGTCGTCGTGGAGATTAAACGTGTACTTGGACGTGTCGTGCACGTAGAGGAGGTAGCCGGCAGTTGTGTGCAGCACGCCTTTGGGCCGTCCGGTTGAGCCGGAGGTGTAGAGGATGAAGAGCGGGTGTTCCGACTCGCAGGGCACGCATGGACAGTCGGTGGTGATGTCGGGCGCGCTCATCTCGTCTTCGTACCAGACGTCCCGGCCTTCGGTCCACGGCACATCGCCGTCGCCGCGCTTGATCACGATGACCTTCTCCACCGTCGACTCGCCGCTGATGGAGTCGTCGGCGTTGGTCTTCGACGCCATAGTGCGGCCGCCGCGGTAGCCCTTGTCGGCGCAGATGAGGACCTTGGCCTCACAGTCGTCGATGCGGGCACGCAGTGAATCGGCGCTGAAGCCGCCGAAGACGACCATGTGCACGGCGCCGATGCGTGCGCACGCGAGCAGCACGATCGGGACCTCCTTGATCATCGGGAGGTAGACGGCGACGCGATCGCCCTTCTTGACGCCGTGCTTCTTGAGTACGTTGGCGAACTTGCTGACCTCGTCCAGGAGTTCCTGGTACGTGTAGCTGTAATTGTCGCCTTGGTCGCTCTCGAAGATGATCGCCTTCTTGTCGCCCTTGCCGGCTTCAACGTGACGATCAAGACAGTTGTAGGTGACGTTGAGCTCGCCGCCCTCGAACCACTTGATGACCGGCGTGGGGTCCCAGCTCCACTCGAGAACCGTGTCCCACTTCTTGTACCAGGTAAGTGCCTCCTCGGCGCGCTCGGCCCAGTAGCCTTCTGGATCCTCGACGGAACGCTTGTAGGCGGCCTCGTACTCTTCCATGGTCTTGAAGTACGCGTTGCTCGATGACTCGGCCGATGGGTGGAAGACCTCTTGCTCGTCTGTCACCTGGTTACCTCCCCCTCTTCGTCGTTCTTCGCTGTGCAGAGCGTTGCGCCGCGTTGACGGCGTTTGTTCTACCCGCGTCTCGCGTCACAGGCAACGCCAGCGGCCGCAAAAATGTGGGCAACATTACCATTCGAAGGTGGGGCGCGCAATGATCTGCGCGCCCCGAAGCCGAATGTTTATCCTGCATATGGTAGAAAAGACGGCCGCCGATGCGAGCGTTGCATCGGCAGGCGGCAGGGTTGCGTCGGTGGGCGGTCTCGGCTCCCGGTGGACGGCGCATCAGTGCTGGCGATCGGCAGAGAGAGTGGTGGTGGGCGATGTTGGGGTCGAACCAACGACCTCCCGCGTGTGAGGCGGGCGCTCTCCCACTGAGCTAATCGCCCAAGCATGCCACCGCGGCAGCCGCGGCAGGAGGCAGAGAATACCACAGGCCGAGGTCGGCGCGGAAGCGCGCGCGC
>JAWKKE010000011.1 GCA_041393415.1 Thermoleophilia bacterium
GGCCGATCCTGTTCTGACGACAGTGAGTGAGTACCTCGCCTGGTCGTATGCGAACCTGGCCATGGCCGATGCTGCACTTGGCGATCAGGCCGAGCGACACGGGCGCACCCATTTTGCCATCCGTAACAAGCTGTGCCACGGCCTGGTGTCTGGGACGATGTCCATGCGTTCGCTGTGTCACGATGAGCGCCTCAAGATGACACTACCGCAGGCGTGCTACTACTGCGGAAGCAACGCGAATCTCGCCGTCGATCACCTGATCCCGAGGATCAAAGGGGGGCCTGACGAGGCCGACAACTTGGTCTGGGCGTGTCGCTCATGCAACAGCTCGAAGCAGGGTCGCGACATGCTCGAGTGGATGCGTCTCAACGAGAGCTTCCCGTCCGTCTGGCTGCTGCGCAGATACATCAAGCTTGCCGCGCGCTACTGTGCGAGGTGAATCGGCTCATGGACTCGCCGTTGGACGACGCTCTCCTGAGTGAGCTCCCGTTTGAGGTGTGAGGGGTCGCGAAGAGCAGACTAGGGCTTCTGGCCGTCGATCCGATCCACCGTCGGCAACGACGAGCACTCCGTCGGCCTCTTCGAGATCCTCGACATCAAGCACGGCGGCATCGAGACCTGGGGCATCGAGCACGTCTACCTGGGCACCTCGGTCCCGGTCGAGAAGGTCCTCGACGCAGCCCTCGAACATGCCGCCCAAGCGGTGCTCATCAGCACGATCATCACCCACAACGAGATCCACCGCGTGAACATGGAGAAGCTCGCCGACCTGGCCGTGGAGAAGGGCGTGCGCGACAAGCTCCTCCTCATCAGCGGCGGCACTCAGGTGACCGACGAGTTCGCCAAAGAGTGGGGCATGGACGCCGGCTTCGGCCGCGGGACCAAGGGCCGCGATGTGGCGTCGTTCTTGGTGCGGGAGTTGCAGACGCGGGGCGGCTAGGAGACGCGTGTGTCATCGCGGGACGGAGTGAAGGGGGACCGCGTGCGCCAAGATCCTCTCTTCGTGGCGAAAGCGACGATGCTCGGTGGAATCCTCTTGGGCGTCGTCTTCGTCGCACTTAACGTGTTTGGGCTCTTGTTGCCCTCGTCGTCCGCCATCGGTATTTTGTCGCTCGCGCTCGCGGGAGTGTTCGTCTTCTCCGGGTTCAGCTGATTCAGATCAGGTGGACCGGCGGTCGGCCAGGTCGTGCGATTCGTCGTTCTGTCGGCGCTGGCAGTCTTCGGTGCACTCTTCGTTACTGGTACGACCGCGGCAGTGTTCGCTGCAGGCGCACTCATCGTCGCCGTCTTGGGCCTCATCGCAGTCCGCCGTTGAGCGCGTGGACTGAGAATGAAGCTTCCATCCAAGAAGTGCGTCAACCTTGCTGGACGTTAGGCGCAACGAGGTGAGTCACGGGAGGTGGAGGAGTGGAAGCGCCGACAGAATGGCTGCTCTCTGGAGAGCCCTTCGTCGAGTACCGCACACGGTTGGACTTGCTGGGGCAGTCAGCGGACGAACCCGCCGTGCGGTCGGCCCACGCGAATATGCTTGCCGGTCCGCAAGTAAGAAGGCTCGTGGATGATCTGGCGGCGTGGCCGGGGGAGACCATCGCCGGCCACAAGAGCGCCGGTCTGCTGCTTCACAAGCTCACCTTCGTGGCGGATCTCGGCCTTCGCGTCGGTGACGACGGCGTGGACAGGGTGATCGCGAGGATCATGGAGCACCAGTCCGCGCAAGGTCCGTTCCAGGTTCGCATGAACATCGCGCCGCGCTACGGCGGGAGCGGCGTGGATACGTGGGCCTGGGCTCTGTGCGACGCTCCGCTCGTCGTCTATGCGCTTGTCGCCATGGGACTGGCAGACCACTCGACGGTCCGCGCCGCGGTTGCCCACCTGAGGGGGCTTGTGCGCGAGAACGGCTGGCCGTGCGCGGTGTCGGAAGAAATGGGAACGTTCAGGGGTCCGGGTCGCCGAGACGATCCCTGCCCGTTCGCTTCTCTCGCCATGCTCAAGGCGCTGGCGCAGTTCGACGATCTTCGGGACTGCCCAGAGACGCGAATCGGGGCCGAGGCGCTCCTGAGCTTGTGGTCCGCCAGCCGCGAACGTCATCCCTACATGTTCTACACGGGCACCGACTTTCGGAAGCTCAAGGCGCCGCTTGTGTGGTACGACATCCTGCACGTGTGCGATGTGCTCTCGCGTTTCCCATGGCTCCGGGGCGACGAGCGCTTGCAGGACATGATCGGCGTACTTTGGAGCAAGATGGACGACGAGGGGCGCTTCACGCCCGAGTCGGTGTGGACGGCGTGGAAGGATTGGGAGTTTGGCCAGAAGCGCGCGCCTTCGCGCTGGGTTACTCTCCTGGCGTGGCGCATCGCGGTGAGGGCCGGCGTCGTTGAGGCGAGCCCCGGGCTCAGCGACCGCGATGAGATAGATTTCCGGTTTGAGGGCTAGCAGCGCAGTCATATGAGGAGGGGTTGATGAGTTCGTTTGAGCACGAGAGTCACGACGTCGCGTGGGCGCCGCAGGGCCCGTCGCAAGACACCATCGAGATCGACGGTCCCGACGGCAACCGTGTGCGCTTCGCGCGCGGCGACTTCGAGGAGTTCTACACAACGAGCGACGTGCGCCAGATGCGACGCCACCTGCGCGCCGGTTGGTTCCTTCTCGAGGAGCGTGCAGGGCGGGAACCGGGACGAAGCCCCTCGTGGATCGAGACCAAGCCGCAGCGCAACGTCGATCGCGCCGCCTCCGAGGGCGATGCGCAGGTCCGCTCACGGGACGAAGTGGTCACCTACGTCCTCGGCAGTCTGAAGGCCGGGGCCTCGGGGACGCCGGTGGCGTGAGGGCAAGCGCGGGGACGCACTTCACACATCACCTGATGTGCCAAGGCGGGGGCAGCAGAGTATCGACAGCTTCTTGGAGGCAATTCGCACGCGCAATAGGGCCAGGCTGCGTTGATGTGCGCATACAGACTGGAGAAGAGTAGCTGGGAGACCGACTGACGGGGCGCGACGTCGCGAGGGAGCGAGCTGACGAGTGGCCGATCCTGTTCTGACGACAGTGCGTGAGTACCTCGCCTGGTCGTATGCGAACCTGGCCATGGCCGATGCTGCACTTGGCGATCAGGCCGAGCGACACGGGCGCACCCATTTTGCCATTCGTAACAAGCTGTACCACGGCCTGGTGTCTGGGACGATGTCCATGCGTTCGCTGTGTCACGATGAGCGCATCAAGATGACACTACCGCAGGCGTGCTACTACTGCGGAGCAACGCGAATCTCGCCGTCGATCACCTGATCCCGAGGATCAAAGGCGGGCCTGACGAGGCCGACAACTTGGTCTGGGCGTGTCGCTCATGCAACAGCTCGAAGCAGGGTCGCGACATGCTCGAGTGGATGCGTCTCAACGAGAGCTTCCCGCCCGTCTGGCTGCTGCGCAGATACATCAAGCTGGCCGCGCGCTACTGCGAGGTGAATCGGCTCATGGACTCGCCGTTGGACGACGCTCTCCAAGGGAACTCCCGTTTGAGGTGTGAGGGGTCGCGAAGAGCAGACTAGGGCTTCTGGCCGTCGATCCGATCCACCGTCGGCAACGACGAGCACTCCGTCGGCCTCTTCGAGATCCTCGACATCAAGCACGGCGGCATCGAGACCTGGGGCATCGAGCACGTCTACCTGGGCACCTCGGTCCCGGTCGAGAAGGTCTTGGACGCAGCCCTCGAACATGCCGCCCAAGCGGTGCTCATCAGCACCATCATCACCCACAACGAGATCCACCGCGTGAACATGCAGAAGCTCGCCGACCTGGCCGAGGAGAAGGGCGTACGCGACAAGCTCCTCCTCATCAGCGGCGGCACCCAAGTGACCGACGAGCTCGCCCGGGAGTGGGGCATGGACGCCGGCTTCGGCCGCGGGACCAAGGGGCGACATGTGGCGTCGTTCTTGGTGCGGGAGTCGGGGGAGCGGGGGGAGTAGGTCGCTGATCGTGCGCTCAACGTCACCCTTGCCAATCGTCACGTGACACGTTACGCTGTCGCCCGTGATCAAGACGTTCGCGGACAAGCGCACCCAGGAACTCTACCTCACCGGCCAGGCGAAGCGCTTTCCGCCAGACGTTGCCCGCCGGGCCGCTCGCAAGCTTGAGTACATCGACTTGGCGAGTCGGCTCGACGATCTCAAGGTACCGCCGGGGAATCGGCTGCACGCTCTCGAGCGTGAGCGCGAGGGCCAACACGCGATCTCAGTGAACGACCAGTGGCGCATCTGCTTCCGCTTCCAGGGTGGTGACGCCTATGACGTCGAGGTCACTGACTATCACTAGACGAGAGGTCATCATGAGCATTGCCAACAGCAGCGAGATGCGCCGCCGGCCGACCCATCCGGGGGAGATGTTACGCGAGGACTTCCTGCCCGACTACGGCCTCACTGTGGCGACCCTGGCCGACGCTCTCGGCGTCTCGCGCCAGACCGTGAACGAGCTGCTCCGTGAGCGGCGTGCGGTCAGTCCGGAGATGGCCCTGCGGTTGTCGCGCCTCTTCGGCAACACGCCGGAGTTCTGGTTGAACGCGCAGCGCGCCGTGGATCTCTGGGATGCGGCGCGATCGATCAAGGAAGCGGTAGACAGGATCAAGCCACTTCACGCGGCGTAGGCTCTGTTCTCTCGGCGGCATCGAGACCTGGGGCATCGAGCACGTCTACCTGGGCACCTCCGTCCCGGTCGAGAAGGTCCTCGATGCTGCCCTCGAACACGCCGCCCAAGCGGTGCTCATCAGCACGATCATCACCCACAACGAGATCCATCGCGTGAACATGCAGAAGCTCTCAGACCTGGCCGAGGAGAAGGGCGTGCGCGACAAGCTCCTCCTCATCAGCGGCGGCACGCAAGTCACCGACGAGCTCGCCAAAGAGTGGGGCATGGACGCCGGCTTCGGCCGCGGCACCAAGGGGCGGGATGTGGCGTCGTTCATTGTGCGGGCGCTACGCGCACGCACGGACTAGGAGGCTCAGTGCGTTGGTCGCGTCGAGTGGTCGGCTGACACGCGTGCAGTGCAGAAGGGCTCGCTCGATCTGTCCGTCCATGCCCATATCATCGGTTTGGAACCACGGAATCGCGGCCGCGTTCTGTCGCCTGCTACGGCGCCGAGTGGGTGTGTCAAAGCGGCCCGGCGCCGTGATTTGTGTAGTGGTGACTTTCCGAACGTGTCGTTTGGCGAGCATTGGAAGGAGGTTGCTCTCAGGATTCACGCTCTATACTTGTGCTCCAGGGATCCATGCCGGATAGGGGGATACGATGTCGGGGAGCTTCGACTCCGTACCGTTCAAGTCGGTGAACTTGGACGACCCATTCTTTGACTCTCTGAAGGCGGACTACCCGGAGTTCAGCGCGTGGTTCCACAAGAAGGCCGCCGCCGGGGCAAGCGCGTTCGTCGTCATGGCTGAGGAAGGCCTCATGGCCTTCCTATACTTGAAGGAGGAGGCTGAAGCAGTAGACCTCTCAGAAGGTCAACTTCCCGCGGCTCCTAGAATGAAGATTGGCACCTTGAAGATCTCCGATCGTTCGCGGGGTGATCGCCTGGGCGAGGGTGCAATCGGAATGGCATTGTGGCAGTGGCGTGACTCTGGGCTGTCCGAGATCTACGTGACGATCTTTGAGAAGCAAACGCTCCTGGTTGGGATGTTGAAGAGGTTCGGCTTCCAGTGCGTCGGGCAGAAGCCCAATGGCGAATCCGTGTATGTCAAGTCGCGCGCATCGTTGTCCTATGTGACCGCCCATGAGTCGTTCCCTTTCATCGATCCACAGTTCCGCTACGCGAGCATGCTGGCCATTGAGGAGGGCTATCACGACCAGCTCTTCCCGTACTCAGAGCTGGCTCGTACGCCCCAGGAGGTGATGGGCGTCACAGCAGGCAACGGCATGACCAAGGTCTACGTGGGTCACGCACGCGAGATGGCAAGTTGCCCTGGAAACCCGGTTCTGATCTATCGCAAGCATGCGGGAGAAGGCCGAGGGTTCAAATCCGTCGTGACGTCGTATGGCGTCGTGACGGACGTTCGCCAATTCAAGCTAGACGGGCGGATTCTGTTGCCGTACGAGGACTACAGGGGTCTCATCAAGAACAAGTCCGTGTTCGATGATGCTGAGCTCCTGCGGCACTGGGGCGAACGCAACGTCGTCGTCGTGGAACTGGTCTACCTCGGGTTCTTCGGCCCGGGCCACAACGTCAATTGGCGCTGGCTCAAGGACAACGGTCTTTGGAGGGACTGTCATCCAAACCAAGCGCGCTACAGCCAGGCAGAGTTCTTCTCGATTCTTGCCGGAGGTGGAGTTCCTCGTGAGGATGTTGTTGTCGATCAACCCGCAGCATGTTGAGAAGATTCTGAATGGCACGAAGCGCTTCGAGTTCCGCAAGGTGAGGTCTCGTCACGACGTGCGCCGGATCGTCATCTACTCCACCTCGCCGGTCGGACAGGTGGTGGGCGAGGTCGAGGTTGTGGGGACTGTTGACGGCCCACCCTCGGACGTGTGGGAATACACTGGCGCCCATTCCGGCATCAGCAAGCAGTTCTTCGATGACTACTACTGCGGACGGCAGCGCGCGGTTGCGTACGAGCTGGGAGCTGTTTCAGTGTACCCTCGCCCCAAGACCCTGATGGAGCTAGGAATCCGCGCCGCGCCTCAGTCCTTCGTCTACGTCTAGCGGCTCTCGCCGTAGTGCCCGGCCTCGAGTTGGGCGGCCAGTTTCTCTCCCGCCATTCTGCGTGGCGTGTCGATGCTCAACACGGCAATGGCTTCACTGCACCCCAACGCGCGGACGTCCCGCAGGTGCACGATGTGCGTAATCGTGACTAGAGCACCGTCTGCTCCTGAAGGGACATAGAGCAGCAGCTGATCGCCGACGGCAAAGTCGCGATCCGCGCGGCGCACTTCGGCCTTCTTTCGTCCGTCGACGACCGCGTCTAGCCACTTCTGCTCGATCTTGAGATTGTGCTGCAAGCCTTGCTCCCTACGCTGCGACCAGCATACATGGTCGTGTCGGGCGAGCAGAAGTCAGCGGCAATGGCGGCCAACAGGGGCCCTCGGCGGGTGCTGGCAATCTACCGGCTACGTCGCGCCTCTATGGAGCACGAGTCGGCCTTCGCCTGAATACCCGCAGCTGCCCATCCGCCACCATGTCGGCGGGCATGTCGCATCCGTCCGGCCAGAGTGCGATGCTAGGGCCTAGCGCATTTGCCGACGCAGGGGTGCAGAATGCAGGGCCTGTCGAAATCGAGAATCATGAACGGCCTGCAATGTCCCAGGCTGCTCTGGATTGAAGTACACAACCCGGAGCTCATTCAGTATCCCGCGAGCACCGAGCGCATTTTCGCGATGGGGCACGAAGTGGGCCGTATCGCGCAGGAGCTCAGTCCGGGTGGTGTCCTGGCCGGTCCCCACCATGGCGGTCGACTTACGGGCGATGACTTGCGGCAGGCTGCAGCCGACACCCAGCGACTGTTGGCCGCGCAAGGCGACGTTATCATCTACGAAGCGACCTTCTCGCATTACGGCGTCATCGTACGCACGGACCTGTTTTTCCGGGAGGACGGGCGCTGTCGATTCGTTGAGGTCAAAGCCAGCACCAAGGTGAAACCCCACTATCCAATGGATGCGGCCATCCAGACGTGGGTGCTCCGAGAGTCCGGCGTCGCGGTGGAGCGGGTCAGCCTCGCTCACATCGACAACACGTTCACCTATGCCGGACACGGCGACTACGAGGGGCTGCTCACCGAAGTCGATATCACGGATGCTGTGGAGTGCCTTATCCCGGAGGTTCCACGCCACGTCGACGCTCTCCGCCTGATGCTGGAGGAAGAAGCTCCGGCACCGCTCGTCGGACCCCGCTGTGGTACTCCCAACGTCTGCCCGCTCAAAGAGCAGTGCTGCGCAGAGACGGCTGAGTACCACGTAGCCTGCCTGCCCCGCGGCGGAAAGCTCATCCCAGCTCTGCAGAATGAAGGCTACTTCGACCTTCGTGACGTGCCGCTCGAGAGACTCAAGAACGCCGACCACATTCGCGTGTGGCAGGCAACCGACAGCGGCGCAGCTGAGGTCGATGCCGCTATCGGCGATTTCATGCGCGACCTACCCTTCCCGCGCTACTACTTCGACTTCGAGACCATCAGTTTCGCGGTGCCGATCTGGGAGGGCACGCATCCCTATGAGGTTCTGCCGGTCCAGTTCTCCTGCCACATCGAACACGCCGACCGCGGCCTCGAACACGTTCAGTTCCTCGACGTAAGTGGCCAGCCGCCGATGCGGGCCTGCGCTGAGGCGGTGATTGCCGCTCTCGGCAACGAGGGTCCGGTCCTTTCCTACACGAACTACGAGGAGCAGTGCCTGAAGTGGATGGCGGCGGCCTACTCCGACCTGGCTCCCGCACTGTTGTCGATCATTGACCGGATTGTCGACCTGCACCCGCCGGTCCACCGCCACTACTACCACCCCGATATGCGCGGGTCGTGGTCGATCAAGGCAGTTATTCCGACGGTAGCTCCCGAGCTCTCCTATGACGACCTCGACGAGGTACACGAGGGCACCGGCGCGCAGGCCGCATATGAGGAGGCCATCCGTCCGGAAACGTCGCACGAACGACGTGAGGACCTGCGCCGCAAGCTGCTCGCGTACTGCGAACGTGATACCGAGGTCATGGTTCGCCTGGTACGCCATTTCGAGGACACCTAGCCAGTCTGTGCGGCGTTCCGGACCGCGCAGCGAACGAACGCTGCGCCAGCACTTGGCCACGCACGTTTTCCGTCACCTTGGCCTGCTACGCTGATATGAAAGAACCGCGTGAGAGGAGGTGAATATGCCGACCACGGGAGAGAAGCCCGGGCGCGGAACGTACATGTGCGTGAACTGCGGGCAACGCGTCCATCTTGACCAGGACAGCGATACTCTGCCGCCATGTCCTAGCTGCAACAGGACTCAGTGGCTGCGCGTCTAGGACGGCATCGCAAAGTCACGGCTGGGCCACACCGTCCAGAGGCCTCGAGCTGACGAAGGGAGGTGATACCGATGCCGAGAAGGAACGCCCCACTGAAGTCCGGCAACAAGGCGCCCAAGACGGCGATCTACAAGTCTGGCTCCAAACAGGTCGTCGTCAACAAGGGCGAGACTCTGCCGCCCACTGCGAAGGGCGGTACATGGAAGCAGGGCAAGAGCTTGCCCTGATGGCTTCCTCACGACTCGGAAGCTGCCACCTAGCTGGGGGATAGGTAATGTGGAGTCGTCGCGTGAAAGGAGCCGCCTGTCGCCTGCGTCGTGGACAGGCGGCTCTTCTTGACTGTGTCGCGGGCCCTCGACAAACGACAGGTACGTATCTGCGGCACCCGGGCTACCGACGAGCTCGCCAGGGAGTGGGGTATGGACGCCGGCTTCGGCCGCGGCACGAAGGGGCGGGATGTGGCGTTGTCCTCGTGAAGGCGCTGAGGGAGCGGGGAGAGTAGGGAACGAGACTTTAGCCGCCACGCTTGCTCAGGCGACCGCTGCACAGATAGGGCATCGGCAGCGGGGTAGCACGAATGCAGCGCCATCCGAAGCGCCTTCATCAGGCGTACCTGTATCTGTCACCTGTCTTCGGTAAGATGACGAGACTTGCGGAACAGGCGGGGGTGCGGGTGCTCGAGGGGGCGGTTCGGACGCGGACAGAACTCGGTCAGTTGGATCGTCAGTCCGGTGTACGTCTTGGCTGACTACGCCATTCCGCGCCCGGGGATGTTCGCCACCGTGCGCAACCGGCGGGGTGTGATCGTCGCCGTCGAGCCGTATGACGGGCACGAAGGGCGCCTCCACCTCGTCCACATCGACTACAAGGACGACCAGCTTCCGGTGGAGGAGCAGCTCCTTTGGGAGCTCGAAGGCCCAAGTGCGCGTCTGCTTGAACCGACCGCGCTTCCCGATCCTTCGCGGGGCGATT